>JAYTFI010000546.1:0-7425 GCA_043734485.1 Acidimicrobiales bacterium
GCGAGCGAACTCGGCGCGACCCTGATATTCGAAGAGGTCCAAGGGGAAATGTCCTTCCGGCGGTTGAGCCCTGATGCGCGGGCCAGGTCTGGCGATCGAAGCGGCGAGCATCCTACTGACGCGCCTGACCGCGGGGGCCAAACGGCGCGCCGAAGGCACACGGCGCTTCGGTAGTGCCTCGGCCGTGGGGATGGCAGACGATACTGGAGACGTGCCCGGACCCAGCCCCCACGACGCCACCTGGCGTCCCCCCTCCCGAGCCAGCCGTTCGGCCCACAACCGCCGTCTTTTCGCCGCCATCGCCGTCGCCATCGTGGTCGGCGCGGGCGTCCTCGTCATCTTCGCCCGCTACGCCAGCCGCAAGCCCGAGAACATCAACCTTGGCGGCCGGACGTTCGTGATCCATAACGCCACTCGGCAGGCCGAACAGGCCAAACTCCGACCGCTGTTCTTCAACGACCTCGTGAGGGACAACCGGCCGCTGCCGCTCGTCCTCTCGTCGCTGGGCGGTACTGACTGGGCTGCGCTCAACGCCATCCCGCCGGGGTCGGGTGAGCGCTGTGCAGTGACGTGGGATCAGGGCCGCAACGTGTTCGTCGATCCGTGCACGAAGGGCATCTATGCGCCCGACGGACTGGCCGACGATGGTCGCTCGCTCATCCGATACCGGGCCGCGGTGAACGCGAAGGACCAGCTGGAGATCGATCTGAACCAGACGTACGCCGGGCCAGGCGCGGCGGCATCTTCGACGGCCGCGCCGTGAGGTGCCGACTCAGCTGAACAGCGCTCGGACCTCGGCCCGCTGCACCTTCTCGGTCCCGGTCCGTGGCAGCTCGTCGACCACCAGCCAGCGAGTGGGCACCTTGTACGCCGCGAGGTTCTCGGTCGCAAACGCGGCCACCGCGTCGACGTCGATGACCGCACCCGCCTCGCGACGCAGCGCGGCGGCCGGCACCTGGCCGAGCCGGACATCGTCGAGCCCGACCACCGATGCCTCGGCCACGCCGTCGCACTGTTCAAGGACAGCCTGCACCTCAGCGGCAAAGACGGAATAGCCGCCGACCTTGATGACGTCCTTGGCCCGCCCGGCGAACTCGACCGTTCCGAGCATCGCTCGCCTGGCCAGATCACCGGTCCGCAGCCAGCCATCGCTCGTAACCGCATCCTTCGTCGCCGCCTCGTTGCCGTGATACCCGCGCAGCACCCCAGGACCGCGAACTTCGAGGTTCCCGATCTCGCCGATCTTCACCTCGTCGCCGTCGTCGTCGACCACCCGCAATTGGTTCGACGGCAGCGGGATGCCGATCGGCTTCGACAGCAGCCCGCCCGCGAACGGTGGAGTCACCTTGAAGGCCACACCGCCAGCCAGCTCGACCATCCCGTAGCCCTCTACGAACAGCGCCTCACCGACGCTGCCTACGAACGGTAGGGTCGCCGTCGCGCCCATCTTCTGGAACGCACGGGCCAGCTCGGGTGGCATGGCGTCGGCACCCGACATCCACACCCGCACGCTCTTGAGGTCGCGCTGCTCGGCCCCGGCCTCGAGCATCATCCGAAACATGGTAGGTACACCTATGAAGAGAGAGGCGTGCCGTGACTCGATGGCATCGAGCACTTCGACGGGGTTGAACTTCGGCAGAACGTAGGCCCGAATCCCCGACAGCATGAGACCCAACAGGCCGACGAATCCCATGATGTGAGCGATCGGAAGCGCGAAGACGGCCTCGTCGTCACGGAGTGACATCGGCATCGCCGCGCTGCGGCGGAGGCCGGCCAGCAACCCCTTGTGCGTGAGGCATGCACCCTTTGGAAGCCCGGTGGTTCCCGAGGTGTAGAAGATCGCAGCTACATCATCGGCCTCGGCGAAAACCGTCGGTGCGCTTACCTTCTGTCGGGACTCACTGGTAAGCGCGCGTAGGTCTTCGAGAATGAGGGTGGCGCCGGAGTCAGACACCACGTGGTCGATCTCGGCCTTGCGCATCTTGTCGTTCACCGGCACCGCGATACCCCCGGCCCGACAGACGGCAAGGCATCCGAGGAAGAACTCGACTCCGTTGGGGACGCGGATCACGACGCGATCTCCGGTGTCGATCTGGCCCGCGATACCTGCGGCCCATGTCTCGACGGTCGCAGCGATGTCCGCGCCGGTCCACAGAGACCCCGACGGCGTGGCGACGAGCACGCGATTGCCGTGGGCGGCGCCGATGCGTTCGGCCAGATCGGCCAACGTGAGATCGCCGGTGAAGGCGAGCCGGAGCCGGTCGATCGATCCCATGGACTGACGCTACCGGCTCCTGATGCGTTGAGCATCGGTGGCTGAACGGTGTTTCGTCAGTTGCTCACAGGTTCTCACCGATCACTCATCAGAACGTCCTTGCTGCTTCATCAATGCCACGGATAGTGAGCGCCGTCGCCGGGAACCGCCCGGCACACCAACAGAAACGACGGGCGATGCGCACTCGGAACTTCCTCGCCGCTGCCGCTCTCGCACTCGGAGCGGTCACCGCTCCTGCCGCACTCGCAGTATCTCCGGCCTCCGCAGCCTGTGCCACTGGAGCATGGTCACCGACTGCGGCCGGAAGGCCCGCCAGCCTGAGCCCCGGCAGCGCCGCGGGCGTCTACCTCTGGCACGACAGCGACGGCTGGCATCTTCGGGCCACGCATCCCGGAACGTCACGTGTGGTCTTCACCGGTGTGATCGATTCCTCGGGAGGCATCAGCAGCGTGAAGCGGGCACTCGAGAGCAACGATGTCGCCTACGAGGCATCGGGCAGCCGGATCAAGTTCACGTTCATGAACCGTGGCCGTATCGACGGGATCGACTTCGTCGTCGGCTGTAGCAACCGCTTCACGGTGTCGGCCAACGTCAACGGTTCGCCCATCGCGAACACCAGTGTCTTCCTCGGCAGCGGATCGGTCAACCCGACCTCCGTGCCGTTCGCCCTCGAGCGTTCCTGACGGCGCGCTTGCTGGCTGCGGCCCCAGGGCTCGCTCCGGGGCCGCAGGTTTCACTCACACCAAGTCTGCACACATATGACTTTCGCAGCCACACGCGCGCTGATAGTCAGTGCGCTTTCTTCAACGGTGTGAAAGCCAGCAGGAACCGCTTCTCCCCGACCCCCACGAAACGGACGATCGCCTCGGTCTTGTCGCCTGCACCCATCAGCTCGACGATGCGCCCCTCGCCGTAGCGGGTGTGGACGATGTCGTCACCCGCCTGCAGGCCAAGCGCTTCGGCCCCCGTGGTGGACACCGGAGCGGAGCTGGCCGACCGCATTGCGGCCTCGACCACGTCGTCCTTGTGACGGGCTGCACCGAACACGCGTCCCGACGGGACGGCGTCGTCCCCCTCGCCCCGCTTCGACCGGTCACCCTGCCAAGAGCGCCCCGAGCCCGAGCCGTAGGAACCGTTCGACCATCCCGGGCTCTGCTGCGAACGCCGCGGCTCCCCGACGTTGCTCACGAGGTCAGCCGGGATCTCGCTGATGAAGCGGCTGACCGGGTTGTACTGGGTGGAGCCGAAAAGGCTGCGACACCAGGCGTGCGTGAGGTAGAGCCGCTGCCGGGCCCGGGTGATGCCGACGTACGCCAGGCGGCGCTCCTCCTCCAGTTCCTCGGGCTCGCCGAGCGACCGGATGTGGGGGAACACGCCATCCTCGAGGCCGATGACGAACACCACCGGGAACTCGAGGCCCTTGGCCGTATGCAGGGTCATCAGCACGGCCTGGCTGTCATCGTCGGTCACCTCCTCGGCATCAGCCACGAGCGACACGGTTTCGAGGAACTCCTCGAGCGTCTCGAACTCTTTCGCCTGGCCTACGAGCTCGGCCAGGTTCTCCAGCCGACCGGCCGATTCGATCGAGTTCTCGGCCTCGAGATCGGCGACATAGCCGGTCTTGTCGAGGACGGCCTGCAGCACGTCACCCGGACCGCCTTCGACAAGACGGAGCTCATCGAGCAGCGACAGGAAGTTGTTCACACCGGCCAGCGCCCGCCCGGTCAGCCCGGCCTCCTCCGCATGCGGCAGCCCTTCGGAGAAGGTGCGCCCGTGCCCGCGAGCCCAGTTGTCGACACGTCCGACAGACGTTTCGCCGATGCCGCGCTTCGGCACGTTGATGACCCGCTTGATCGACACCTCGTCGGCCGGATTCGTAAGCGCACGTACGTACGCGAGGACGTCCTTCACTTCGCGGCGGTCGTAGAACTTCGTGCCGCCGACGACCTTGTACGGGATGCCGACGCGGACGAGCTGCTCCTCGATGACCCGGCTGGACGCGTTGGTCCGGTAGAAGACGGCCATGTCGCCCCACCGCGTGTCGTCGGTGACGTGCAGGCGGGCCATCTCCCTGGCGATCCACGCCGCTTCATCGCGCTCGTCCTCGGCGTGGTAGCGGGTGATCGGGAAGCCGGCGCCGCTGTCGCTCCACAGGTGCTTCGGCTTGCGGCTGGTGTTGTTCGCGATGACCGCGTTCGCGGCGTCGAGGATGTTCTGCGTGGAGCGGTAGTTCTGGTCGAGCACGACGATGGTGGTGTCCGGGAAGGCCTGCTCGAACTCGAGGATGTTGCGGATGTCCGCCCCGCGAAATCTGTAAATTGACTGGTCGCTATCGCCCACGACCGTGACGTTGTGGTGCTGCTCGCCGAGAAGAAGCACGATCTCGTTCTGGGCGCGGTTGGTGTCCTGATACTCGTCGACGAGCACATGCCTGAAGCGGCGCTGGTAGTGCTGCAGCACGTCGGGTTCCTGGCGCAGCAGCTTCACGGTCTGCATGAGCAGGTCGTCGAAGTCCATCGCGCTCGCGGCTAGGAGGCGCTTCTGGTACTCGGCGTAGATGTCGCCGATGCGACGCTCGTAGATGTTCGCCGCACGCTGCTGGTATTCGGCTGCATCGACGAGGTCGTTCTTCGCCGCGCTGATGACCGCATGCACGCTGCGGGGTGGGAACTTCTTGGGGTCGACGTTCAGGTCGCGCAGCACGTACTGGGTAAGACGCACGGCGTCGGACTGGTCATAGATCGTGAAGCTCTGGCCGTAGCCGAGCCGCTGCGCGTCGCGTCGAAGCATGCGCACGCAGGCGGAGTGGAACGTCGACACCCACATCTTCTCGGCCACGGGACCGATGAGCTTCGCCACCCGTTGGCGCATCTCGTCGGCCGCCTTGTTGGTGAAGGTGATGGCGAGGATCTCGAACGGCGAGACGTTGCGGACCGCGATCAGGTAGGCGATGCGGCTGGTGAGGACTCGGGTCTTGCCCGAGCCGGCGCCGGCCACGATGAGGAGCGGGCCGGCATCGTGGGTGACACCGTCGCGCTGGTTGGGGTTCAGGCCCTCGAGGAGTTCGTCGGGGGTAGCTCGGCGGAAGCGGGTCTCCGACTGCGTGACCCGTTCGGCCAATGCCTGCGCCCGCTCGTAGATGTCCATCGCTTCTGCGTTCGCAGTGGACGCGGGCCCTGGCGCGCCCGCAAGCGGCGGTGCGTCGAAGAGCGAGGGGCGATCGGACATGACGGATCCACCCTACCGGTGGGGTACGACAACGAGACGCCTTCGGGCTACTCCCACTCGATGGTGCCGGGGGGCTTGCTCGTGATGTCGAGCGCCACCCGATTCACACCCTTTACCTCGTTGATGATCCGGGTCGAGATGCGCTCGAGGACGTCGAAGGGGATGCGGGCCCAGTCGGCCGTCATGGCGTCCTCACTCGTGACGGCCCGGATGATGATCGGATAGGCGTAGGTCCGCTCGTCACCCATCACCCCGACGCTCCGCACGACGGGGAGCACCGCGAACGCCTGCCACAACTCGCGTTCGAGGCCCGCAGCGGCGATCTCCTCGCGCACCACGAGGTCGGCGGCGCGCACGATCTCGACCCGTTCACGGGTGATCGTGCCGACGATGCGCACGCCGAGGCCGGGGCCGGGGAAGGGCTGGCGCCACACGATCTCGTCGGGCAATCCCAGCGCGGTGCCGACGGCGCGGACCTCATCCTTGAACAGGTCACGGAGCGGTTCGACCAGCTCGAAGTCCATGTCGTCGGGCAGCCCGCCGACGTTGTGGTGGCTCTTGATGGTACTGGCATGCCCACTGCCACTTTCGATGACGTCGGGATACAGCGTGCCCTGCACGAGGAACTTGGCACCGTCGGCGGACAGCTTGCGGGCCTCCTCCTCGAAGATGCGGATGAATGTCTCTCCGATGATCTTGCGCTTGCGCTCGGGGTCGGCGATGTCGGCCAGGCCGTCGAGGAACCGGTCGGCCGCGTTCACATGGATGAGTGGCACGCCGAAGTGGCCGACGAAGGTCTCCTCGATCTGCACGCTTTCGTTCGCGCGCATAAGGCCTGTGTCGACGTAGACGCACGTGAGCTGTTCGCCGACCGCCTTGTAGACCATGGCCGCGGCGACGGCCGAGTCGACACCCCCGCTGAGCGCACACATCACTCGCTGACTACCGACCTGGGCGCGGATCTTCGCAACCTGTTCGTCGATGATGTTGTCGTTCGTCCAGTTCGGCCGGCAGCCCGCTACGTCGAACAGGAACCGCTCGAGCACCCGCTGTCCGTCCTCGGTGTGCATCACCTCGGGGTGGAACTGCACGGCGTGGATGCGGCGCGTCGCGTCGGCCATCGCCGCATTGGCGATCTCAAGTGTGGTGGCCGTGCCGACGAAGCCCGGGGGCAGGCCGGTGACCGAGTCGAAGTGGCTCATCCACACGTTGGTCGTGACGGCCCGGCCTTCGAGCACGGTCGTGGACGGATCCGTGACGGTGAGCAGGGTGCGCCCATACTCGCCACGCCCGGTGTTGGCGACTTCGCCGCCGAGCTGCACCGCGATGAGCTGCATGCCGTAACAGATGCCGAAGATCGGGACCCCGAGGTCGTAGACGGCCGGGTCGATGGTCGGCGCGCCGGCCACGTTCACACTCGCCGGGCCGCCGGAGAAGATGATCGCGGTCGGCATCCTCGCCGCGACCTCGGCGGCGGTGATGGTGCTCTGGACGATCTCGGAGAACACGTGCGCCTCGCGGACGCGGCGGGCGATCAGCTGGGCGTACTGGGCGCCGAAGTCGACCACCAGGACGGTGTCGTGGGCCGCGTCAGGGGCGAGCGGGTCGGGGGCGGACACGGGAGCCATGAAGCGGTCGACTCTACCGTCGGCTTGGGGGGGCTCGGGTCCGGCTCCCAGCCGCTGGGATTTGAAGTCGGGCGGTTTCGGCACAGCTGCACCTCGAGCGTTTCGCGGCGACCTGCGGTTTCGAGCCGAGAACGACCAATTTACCTTGGTCACCTGTGCCGAAACCGCCCCGCTTCGCGGAGGGCGCCGCCGTCAGATGCCGACGACGTCCTCGGAGTGGTCGAGGATCATCAGGTCGAGCAACCGGCGGAGCATCCGACCTGTTGCGCCCCATACGGTGTCGGCCTCGACCTC
>JAYTFI010000547.1:0-4271 GCA_043734485.1 Acidimicrobiales bacterium
TGCGATCCGCTCACCTGCAGCGCAAGGGCGGTCCAGGTGAGCTCCATCGAGAACCCGTCCGCCTCGTCGCCGACGTTGACGTCCTCCCAGAAGCGCTCCGGGCGGGGACTCACGCCGTCACCTCCAGGCCGACACGCTCGGACGCTGCGTCGGCCGTCGCGTCGGCTGCGATCTGCTTCGGTGAACGGTGGACGAGCGTGGTGTTGCTCCCGACGGCAACGAGCTCGTCGCGCTGGTTGAACAGGCGGTTCTCCGTCACGATCCACACCGCCATTGGGTCGAGCTTGATCGCCTTGACGAAGACGTCACGGATCGACCTCTGCGCGCGTAGCTCGTCGCCGACGAGCACGGGCCGCAGGAACTCCCACGACGTGTCCATGTTGATGCCGCGGTCGCCCGGCGTCGGCACGCCGGACGTGAACCACGGTCGCTTTGGCGCGGCCGACGGTGCGTCCTGCGCCGAACGCGGCCGCTCGCGCGGAGGCCACGGACCGTTGCTGCTGAAGTGCATGATCAGCATGGTCGGCGGAGCCAACACGGCACCATAGGGACCCTTTGCCGCCTCGTACCGGTCGAGGAAGAGCGGGTTCGTGTCACCCACCATGTGGCAGTGGCGCCGGATCGGCTCGTGCTCCACGGGGTAGCGGCCGCGTGACTCACCGAGCGATCGGCCGACCCATTCCGCCCGAACGGCGTCGATGTCGTAGTGCACGGTTCTCCGTTCCCTCCGTCGGCCGCGTTCTTCACACGCCTGATCATGATCACGATACTCAGGAAAATGGTCGAGCCGGGTTCGGCGAGTTGGCGCGCGGCGCGCCAGATCATTATCATGATCATCAGAACGGGGAGCCGGGCCCTCCTCGACCCGCGCAGTGCCCCGAACCAGTCAGGACGAACCCCATGATCGATCTGGAGCAGCTCCCGGCGTTGCTGGCGACGGCGGACCGTCGCACGCTGGCTGCAGTCGTGACGCATCTCGCCGGGGACCCGGACGCGGTACCGGACGTGCGTGATCGTGCGGCGCTCATCGAGACCGCGCTGCGGGTGCTCCCCCCGTTCCTGCGGGGTGAGCGCGTGGTGGTGCCGCCGTCGGATGAGGTGCTCGACGCGGCGATGCTGATCGCCGCCGGCGAACCGGTCGATGCGGACTACGCGCCGCTGATACGTGAGCAGATGGGGATCGGACCGGAGGTGGTGGATCTGCCGCTGGCGGCGCCGGCAGGGTTCTCGGTGGTGGTGATCGGGACGGGGATCACCGGCCTTTATGCCGGATATGCGTTGCAGAGGTTGGGTCTGGCGGACTTCACGATCTTGGAGAAGGAGCTGGGTCCGGGAGGGACGTGGCGGCAGAACACCTATCCCGGGGCACGCGTGGATACCCCGTCGATGCTGTACTCCTACTCGTTTGCGCTCGACTACGTGTGGCCTGAGCACTTCAGCCACCAGCCCGCGCTGCTTGATTACCTGGAGCACATCGTGAAGACGACGGGGTTGGGCGAGCAGATCCGCTACGGCGTCGAGGTGAAGGCGATGTCGTGGGACGAGGGTGCGTCGCAGTGGGTGCTTGACGTGGTCACCGATGGCGTCGCCGGGCAGATTCGGGCGAGCTTCGTCTTCGGTGCGACGGGTCTGCTCCGTGTCCCGAAGCTTCCCGACATCGAGGGGATCGAGCGCTTCGGAGGACCGTGGTTCCACTCGGCGAACTGGAACCATGAGATCGATCTCACCGGGAAGCGGGTGGCCGTGATCGGTACGGGTGCCTCCGCGAACCAGATCGTGCCGGCGGTCTCGAAGACGGCGGCCTCGGTGCATGTGTTCCAGCGGTCACCGGCCTGGATCATGTCGCATCCGCAGTACGGAAAGCTGATCGACGGAGCGGAGAAGCAGCTGATCGAGGAGATCCCGACGTACAACGCCTGGTACCGCTTCCGGCAGTTCTGGGCACTGGGCGACAAGGGGTACGCGATGCTGAAGCTCGATCCCGCGTGGCCCGATCACGAGTTGGCCGCGAACAAGGAGAGTGACAAGTTCCGGGCGCAGCTCACCGAGTACCTGCTGAGCGAGCTCGAGGGTCGCGAGGACCTGATCGCGAAGACGCTGCCGCGCTATCCGGTGTTCGGGAAGCGGATGATCATCGACAACGGCTGGTTCAAGGCACTGCGCCGCGACAATGTGCATCTGATCGATTCGCCGATCCAGCGCATCACCGCGGAGGGCGTCGAGACGCTCGCCGGGCTGCAGCCGGTGGACGTGATCGTCTATGCAACGGGGTTCTATGCCGACCGGCCGCTGGATCCGATACAGATCAACGGTGTCGATGGGGAGGATGTTCGGGCGCGCCTCGCGCAAAGCCCCGAGGCGTATCTGGGCATGGCCATCGCCGGGTGCCCGAACCTGCTGATCAGTCCCGGACCGAACGGGATCCCCGGCCACGGCGGCAACAACCTGTTCTACGCCGAGTCCCACGTGCGCTACATGACGGAATGCCTCCGCACGATGTTCGACAACGGGTACCGCCGCATGGAGGTGACGCCCGACGCGGTGCAGGGCTTCATCGACGAGGTCGTGGCCGAGCTCGACACGCTCATCTGGAGCCTCCCGCACGTGAACAACTGGTGGAAGGGCGACCGCGATCGCGTCACGGCCATCATCCCCAAGAAGATCGTCGAGTTCTGGAAGGACTGTAGGGCGCCGCAGCTCGACGCCTACCGCTGGAACTGACCCCCGGCCGCTGGCGCGAGTGCCGGACCGCGCACACGTTCATCGCAGTTCTCACATTGCAGTTCTCAACCAGTCCCGCTCGCCCGGGACGAAAGGGAGTGAGCAGGTGCCCAAGACCAAGAATGCGATCGCGTTCGTCGGATGTGGCTACACGCCGCTGACGCGTTCGCTGGAGAAGCCCGAGGTCGATCTCGCGGTGGAGGCATGCCGCAATGCCGCCGAGGATGCCGGCCTCGATCCGGCCCAGCTCGACGGGATCAACATCCAGGTCCATCACTGGCCGCCGCCGAGCACGGCCGACATCGCCGCCGGGCTCGGCATGCGTGACATCCGCTGGCAGGCCGATGGCGGGATCGGCGTCGCGTCCGCCGGCCGGGCGGCGCTCGCCGTGGACACCGGCGAGTGCGACTACGCGGTTGTCTGCAAGGTGATGAACACGGTGGCTCCAGTAGCCACGCCGGACATCAACCCGGGCAGCGGCGGCGTCCCGGGACCGACGCAGTTCGAGGTGCCTTACGGCCTCGGGTACTCGATGCAGCGCATCGGGTTCACCGTCCGGCGATGGATGCACCGCTACGGCATCACCCACGAACAGGTCGGCTGGCTGTGCGTGACGCAACGCGAGCATGCGCTGCTCAACCCGCAGGCGTTCTTCAAGAAGGCGCTCACGATCGAGGACTACATGAGTGCCCGCTGGATCTCCGATCCGGTCCGCGTGCTCGACTGCGACTACCCCGTCAACGGGGCCTACGCCTACATCGTCACGCGCCAGGACCGCGCCAAGGATCTCCGTCACACGCCCGTGTACCTGCGTTCGTGGGTCGAGTCCGAGATCCCTCTGCTCGACTTCCACCTCATAGCCGAAGACCTCGGCCCCGGCCCGAGTCCATGGCTCACGGACCTCTACCGGGATTCGGGCGTGTCGCCGGCGGAGTTGGACGTGTGGATGCTCTACGACGGCTTCAGCTTCTTCGCTCCCCAGTGGATGGAGAGCCTCGGCCTCGTTCCTCGCGGCGAGTCGGGCAACTACATCCAGGGAGGCAAGAACATCCGCTTCGACGGTGAGCACCCGGTGAACACCCACGGCGGGCAGATCTCCGAAGGCCGCCTCCACGGGGCCGGCCACCTGCTCGAAGCGGTGCAGCAACTCCGCGGCAATTGCGGCGATCGTCAGGCGAAGAAGGCCGACTACGCCGTCGTAAGCACGGCATTCCCCAACACCGGCGCAGCGGCGATCCTCGGAAAGTGACCATTGTGAGTGAGACGATCAACACCCAGACCCGCGAAGGACAGGAGCGGCTGAAGGAGCTGGGGATCAAGCCGATCCCCGAGCCCGACGACGTGACCCGTCCGTACTGGGACGCCGCCCGTTCGCACGAGCTTCACATCCGGAAGTGCCTCGACTGCTCGAAGATGCAGCATCCGCCCCGCCCGGCATGCCCGTCCTGCGGCTCCGAGAAGCACGAGTGGGTGAAGGTCAGCGGCGACGGCGTCGTCTACACCTTCATCATCGACTACCGCCTGATGGTGCCCGGTTTCGACAAGCCGTA
>JAYTFI010000548.1:0-4479 GCA_043734485.1 Acidimicrobiales bacterium
ACCGCCGAGGTGCATCGGATCGTGCGCGCCAGGCTTGGCCGAGCGCCCGACAGCCGACTCGACGACCGCCATCACCTCGTCGACATGTGGGTGCGCCAATGACTGCGCCCCAATCGGCACTGACCGGTTCAAGGCGCGCGTCGGTCGCTGCGGCTCCGTTGTCCGCGCCGTGGAACGCAATCGTGGTCGTCCCGGCCCACGACGAGAGCGATCGGGTCGAAGCGTGCGTGCGGTCGGTGTTGCGTTCGATCGATGCCGCACGCGACCGTCTCCTGCAATCGTGCGTCGTCGTCGTGGCCGACAAGTGCCAAGACGCCACGGCCGCGGTTGCACGGCGCACGATCTCCCTGAAGGCCTTGCCCATGGCATTCATGCAGGCACACGTCATCGAGATTGAGAACGGAAATGTCGGGACAGCCCGCGCCATTGGTGTCGCCTTCGCACAGCAGGCCATCGGAACAGTCGACCGGTCACGCACCTGGGTGGCGAACACCGATGCCGATACCTGCGTTCCGGCCAACTGGATGGTCGAGCAACTCCGCTGGGCCGATGCAGGTGTTGTCGGCGTCGCCGGCGTGGTCACCGTCGACACGTTCACCGAACATCCCCCGATCGTGGCCGAGCGGTTCCATGCGACGTACACGGCACGCCTACCGGACGACAGCCGTGACCACGAGCACGTGCACGGCGCCAACCTCGGCGTCCGGCTCGACGCCTACCTTCACGCCGGTGGCTGGCAGCAACTCGAGCTGTCCGAGGACCACGACCTGTGGAACCGTATGCGCGCAAAGGGTCTGACGACACGATCGCCGTCCTCGCTGCAGGTCGTGACGAGCGGGCGGGCGACGAGCCGATGCCCCGGCGGATTTGCCGACGCGCTCTGCGCCCACCGTTTAGCCGGTGAGCGATCCGCATGACCAGCCCAGCCGACACGTTCATGACGGTAGCGACCTTCGCAGCTGCGGCGCGCGACGGTTTCGCGCTGCCTCAGCCCGGCTGCGGCCGAACTGCAGATCGATTCGACTCGCTCCGCGCGCACGCACGCCGCGACGGAAGCCTCGGGCGACTTGTCGAGTCCCATGTCGATGCACTTGCCATTTTCAGCGAGGCCGGCCGTTGCCCACCGGCCCGCGCTGCACTTGCGGTGTGGGCCTCTGAGTCGGCATGCAATCTCGTGCTCCGCCGCGAAGGGCAGGGTTTCCGGCTGAAAGGGACCAAGCGGTTCTGCGGCGGCGCACCGATCGTCGATGCTGCCCTGGTCACGGCGAGGGCCCAGGATGACGACCCCTCCGAGCCGGTCATCATCCTGGTGGACCTGCGACAGCCAGGTGTGGTGATCGACGGATCTGCCTGGGCCGCACCGGCGTTCACCGAGGCCGGCATCTGCAGCGTGCACTTCGACGTCCGTCTCGATGCTTCCTGCGTGGTCGGACCCCCGCGTTTCTACACTGATCGCCCCGGTTTCTGGCAGGGTGCGGTCGGCATTGGCGCAGTGTGGGCAGGAATGGGCGACGCGCTGATCGACGATGCGAAATTCCGCAGCAACGACACGCTGGCGAGCGTGGCCCGCGGTGAGATCGCTGCGCTGCGCTGGGGAATCGACGCCGCTCTCGCCCATGCGGCCGTCACGATCGATGCCTCGCCGATGGCCACGGGTCACCATCTTGCCATCGCTGCCCGACATGTCGTAGGAACGAACCTCACCGACATACTTCGGCTGCTCGACCACGAGACGGGACCGGCACCGATCGCGTTCGATGCACGATGGCAACAGCGCCGCCTAGAGCTCACCATGTCCTTGCTGCAGTCCCATGGCCGGCGAGATCTCGCGGCAATCTCAGGCTCATTCTCGGTGTAGAGGCAGGAAAACTGGTTCGCACATGGAAGAGGATCAGGATTTGAAGTCGACCGGTGTTTTGCGCAATGGCCAGCGGGTAAGAGACCAGCAAGACTTTCCCCCACTTCGAAAGGCAGAACACCATGGGCATCACCGTGAGCATGCTTCTCATCGCCGTCGGCGCTATTCTCAAATGGGCCGTGACCGCCTCCACCGATGGCGTGAACCTCCAGACCGTCGGCATGATCCTGCTCATCGTCGGCATCGTCAGCGCCGCAGTGAGCCTCGCGTTCTGGTCGAGCTGGGGCGGTTTCCGTCGCCAGACTGTGGTGCAGGACAGCGGGCGGACGGTGGTCCACGAGAGTCGGATCGACTGACGGCTCGGCAGGGACAGACAACCCAGCGAACATGAGCCGATGATGAGCCGATGATGAGCCGATGATGAGCATCGACGACGAACAGGACAATGCCGAGTCGTTCGACGAAGATCTACTGGTGAACGAAGGTGACGACGACACCGACGTCGCCTCCGACTATCCACCCGACCATTACGAGGGTGTATTCGACCCGGCCGTGACCGAGGCTGGCGATGCACGGGTCGAAACCATCCAGGAGCGAGTGCTGCGTGAGGAATCCGATCCCGTGGTCGACGAGCTCGATCGCAACGCCCGGGCCGAGGAGATCGAGGATGCTGCCTACCGCAATGCGGCACGGAACGCCTCGGACGGCACCAGCGCGGATGATATTCCCATCGAGGCACAACTAGCGGAGCTGGAAGATGCGGCCCTGGACGAGGCGCCGTAGTTCGAGGCGCCGTAGTTCGAGGCGCCGTAGTCAGGCGTCCGCGTCGGACACGGAGCGTGCCGGAGGCCCGGCGACCGCAAAGACGGGTGACGTCGAGGCTTCGGCCGAGATCACGATGCGGTCACGACCCTCTTGCTTCGCCTGATACATCGCCCGATCAGCCAGCCGGATGAGTTCGCCGATGTCGTCCGACTGCGCTGATTCAACGACGCCATAGCTGGCCGTGAACGCCGGAATCCGACCGGATTCCACAGCCTGGGCCAACCGTTCCCGGAGGCGATGCAGCACCGGTGCAGCACGTTCAACATCCACATTCGGGAGCACGAGGATGAACTCCTCGCCGCCATAGCGCGAAACGAGGTCATGTTCTCGAAGGCTCGATGCAGCGAGCTGTGAAAACAGCCGCAGCGCGCGATCACCGGTCTCGTGGCCGTAGGTGTCATTGACGTTCTTGAAGTGGTCAAGGTCAGCCATGGCCAGCACGAACGGCGTCTCGTCGGCGCGGAGCCGGCGAAGTTCGTCTTCAAGGCTGCGGCGGTTGAGACGACCGGTGAGTGGGTCGGTGCTCGCCTGCTTCTGACTGCTGGACATCGCCCGCAGCACACCGATCCGCGATCCGGCCTGCGCAGCCAACGCCTCCATGGCGAGCACCGCGTCGTCCGGACGCGGTGCACCGCGTTCCCCAGTTACGTGCAGCACCCCGGCTGGGGTTCCCAGCACAACGACCGGAACGCAGAGCGCGGAACAGCCAGTGTCACCGCCACGGTCACGCAGGTGGGGGCATGCGGCGATCGTGGTGTCATCGGCGAAGTAGAGCGACTGACCGCGGCGCACCGCCGGGCAGCTCCAGGGTGTCGAGACAGTGCAGCCGGGCGAACCGGCAGGAGCGATCGCAACCTCGCGCAGGTGCGCACGGCTCGAATCAGCCAGGAGGAGCTCGCCCTCACCCGTCCACAACGCCGCAATCGCCCGTCCGATGGTGCCATGGGCGGTCTCTTCGGTGTCCGCCATCTCAAGCCCGTCCTGGATCTCCGCAGCGAGCTCGCGCCTGGTTGCGCGGGTCCGCAGGCTGCGCTCGTGGTGCGCAATGACGCGCCGCTGCTCGGCGATCGCCTTTCGGATGGGCAAGGCAGAGGTCACGAAGATTCCGATGCAGCCGAACACGCAGAACACGAGCCCGGTGACGACAAAACCGGCTGCGCTGTCGCCCAGATGGAGAAGGCTGCGGCTGACGATGTGGGAGGCCGAGAACGCGACGAACATGCCGATTACGGCCTTGCCCAGCTGCATCAGCAGCGTTCCGAGCGAATCGTCGATCGCCTTGAAGCGATGGTCATCCCATGCCGGAACAGACTGGTCCGGATTTGGAAGATCTCCCACGGAGGGGTTCGTCGGCAGTTCCTTCAATCGCCTTGAGCCGATGATCGGGCCAGGGACCTACGCAGGCCGCGGGTGGCGATGAGGGCGGTCTCGAAGGACCTGAGCCACCGCGAGGTCCTCCTCGCTGATGCCCGGACCGTAGGCCGTCGTGAACGTCCCCCACCGGCCGCACGGGCCTGACGACAGCGCATAGACGATGACCTCTTCGGACGGATCCGACTCGCCTTCGAACCGCACCACTTCATCGACGACGAGCTGTGCCGGATCGATCGTCTGATCACACTCCGGACAGCAGATCAGACCGCCGCGGGCGAAGAAGTCGACGGCGTAGCCGGCCCGGCCGAGGCGTTCGAGGGCTTCGGCCAGGGTCTCCACGGTGCGAGGTTACCGAACGTTGGAAGCCGGCGAATTCCGGGCGTGCGTCAGACGTTGCGGCGGGTCTGATTGAACGGCAGGTC
>JAYTFI010000549.1:0-1601 GCA_043734485.1 Acidimicrobiales bacterium
CGCTCGATCCATGCGTCAGGACCGCTCAGCAGGCCACTCGCGTCACCGAGCACCCGTGCCGCCCCTTCGATGTCGTCCGCGCAGACGTATGCCCGCACGGCATCGCCCGTTGCGCCGTGCGCCTCCAGCACGACGGCGGCCCGCAGGTACCACGCCTGTAGCGCGCACGGCTCCAGCTCGTCGGCCAGGACCGATTCGAGATGCCCGCGCAGTACCTCGTGGTAGCGGAATTGATCGTCACCGTTCGTCTCGGTGAAGAGCTGCTGGCGGGCCAGCGCTTCGAGCACCACGACGCTGCGCGTGCGCCCGAGGAGCTCGTCGCATATGGCCGGTGTGAGATGTCCGAGCACGCTCGTGCGCACGAGGAACTGGCGGGTGTCGGGCGGCAGCCCGGCGAGCACATTCTGGGTGAGGTACTCACGGACCGTGGGGGCCCGGCTCTTTGCCAGTCGGTCGAGCTCGGACCGCCGCTCCTGGTCGGTACGGTTGCTCGTGGCCAGGTGGAACAGCTTGAGCCCCGCCGCCCAGCCGTCCGTGGCCCGGGCGAGCCGGGCCAATTCGGCCGGCGGCAAACGTGTCCCGTAGTGCGAGGAGAACAGCTCCTCGATCTCCCACGACCGGAACCGCAGGTCGTCGGCGGTGATCTCGACGAGTTGATCGGCCAGGCGCAGTCGGCTGAGATCGAGGTTCGGCAGTTGGCGTGATCCCACGAGTGCGGTGACACCCTCGGGGAGCTGCGTGAACAGGTGATGGAGGCACACCAGAGCCTCCGAACCTTCGATGCAGTGCAGATCGTCGAGCACCACGACGATGCCATGGGGCGCAATGGCGGCGGCTTTGGCGATCCCCCGAAGCGCGGCATCTGGCGACGTCCACGGTTCTGCGTCCGAGTCGCACACCCCGCTGCCCCGGAACGCCCGCTCCAATCCGGCCAGGAGCACGTCTGCTCGCCGGTCCGAGGCGTCGACCACGTACGCCACCGTTCGAGCCTTCGTGCCGGCCCTGAACTGACCGAGGAGAGTGGACTTGCCCGAGCCTGCCGGGGCGACGACGAGCACAAGCCGGTGGTCCGAGACCTGATCGGCAGCGCTCAGCAGCCGGGAGCGAACGAGACCGACGGGTGGGCGAACGTGCGCCGCCGGGGCCATGGTCCGCTGCTCTGCACTGGGATCGGTCACGTCACCCCCGAGGTCACTGTGCAATCTACCCAGTCAGATGAGTCCCTGTCGGACGGCATAGGCAACGGCATGGGATCGGTTGCGCAGGTTGAACCGAGCCGTCATGTCGTGGAGCACGTTCTTCACCGTCCGCTGCGAGTAGCACAGCGTGTTGGCGATCTCCGCAGTGTCGAATCCATCGGCGACGAGTCGCAACACTCCGGCCTCGCGGTCGGTGAGTCCGGAGAACGAAAGGCCACGGGGGTTGAGGACGTGCTGTTGGATCTGGGCGACCTGCTTCAGGAGGATGCCGAGGAGATCGGGCGGGAGCGAACCATCGCCGTTCGCGGCCGCCTGTACCGAACGGACGAGGGCGCTGGTCGTGGCCTCGGCCCGGCGCAGGAGTCCGCACGCGCCGGCCTCGATGGCAGCCAGCACGCCGGC
>JAYTFI010000550.1:0-28229 GCA_043734485.1 Acidimicrobiales bacterium
ACGTGTCACAGCCAACCCGTAGCCGGGTGACGTCATGCTGATGCCGCGCAGAACCAAGCATCGCAAGCAACAACGCGGTCGCATGAGCGGCGTTGCCAAAGGCGCCACGGAGCTCGACTTCGGCGACTATGGCATCCAGGCCCTCGAATGTGCCTGGGTCACCGCCCGCCAGATCGAAGCGGCCCGTATCGCCATGACCCGTCGCGTCAAGCGTGGCGGCAAGATCTGGATTCGCGTGTTCCCGGACAAGCCGGTCACCGAGAAGCCGGCCGAGACCCGCATGGGATCCGGCAAGGGCAATCCGGAGCGTTGGGTGGCCGTCGTCAAGCCCGGCCGAATCCTGTTCGAGATGGCCGGCGTCACCGAGGAACTTGCTCGTGAAGCACTCGAGCTGGCCATCCAGAAGCTGCCGATGAAGGCAAAGTTCGTCACCCGTGAGGAGAGCCTCTGATGGCGAAGCGCATCACACAATTCGCTGAGCTGAGCAACGCCGAGCTGGTCGCCAAGTTGGCGGAGACCAAAGAGGAGCTCTTCAACCTCCGGTTCCAGATCGCCATCGGCCAGCTCGACAACAACGCCCGCATCAACACCCTTCGTAAGGACGTGGCCCGCATCAACATGCTGCTGCGCACGAACGAGATCGCCGCTGCCGAGGCCCTCGCCTCCGCAGGAACGCCGGGGAAGTAGAGACATGAGCGACACCAACACCACTGCTGACACCAACAGCGGATCGGCCCCTGCCGTCGACGCCGTTGACCCTGCCGTGCGCATCAATCGCCGCAAGGTCAAAGAGGGCATCGTCGCCAGCGCGGCAATGAACAAGAGCATCGTCGTGGCCGTCGTCGACAAGGTCCGCCACGAGCGTTACTCGAAGACCATCCAGCGCACCGTCCGCCTCCACGTCCACGACGAGGAGAACGAGGCGAAGGCCGGGGATCGTGTCCGTGTTCAGGAGACGCGCCCGCTCTCGAAGACGAAGCGCTGGCGCCTCGTGGAGATCTTGGAGCGTGCCCGATGATCCAGCAGGAAACCCGACTCCGGGTGGCCGACAACACCGGCGCCAAGGAAGTCCTCGTCATCAAGGTGCTCGGCGGCACGCGCCGCCGCTACGCCACCATCGGTGACGTGTTCATCGCCACGGTGAAAGACGCCATCCCCGGCGGCACTGTGAAAAAGGGCGAAGTTGTCCGCTGCGTCGTCGTGCGTGTCCGCAAGGAGCGCCGCCGCAAGGACGGCAGCTACGTGCGCTTCGACGAAAACGCGGCCGTGATCATCAACGACAAGCTCGAGCCCCGCGGCACCCGCATCTTCGGGCCGGTCGGACGCGAGCTGCGAGACAAGAAGTTCATGCGCATCGTGTCGCTGGCACCGGAGGTGATCTGATATGGCAGGAATGAAGGTTCACAAGGGTGACATGGTCGTGGTCCTGTCCGGCAAGGACAAGGGCAAGCAGGGTCAGGTGCTCAGCGCCCACCCGGCCGGCGGCACCGTCATCGTCGACGGCGTCAACGTCGCGAAGCGCCACACCAAGCCCCGCAAGGCCGGTGACAAGGGCGGCATCATCGACACCCCGATGCCCCTTGCCGTGTCGAAGGTCGCGGTCGTCGGCACAGACGGCAAGCCAACCCGCGTCGGCTACAAGATCGAATCCGACGGCACGAAGGTCCGCGTCGGCAAGCGCACCGGAGGTGCACTGTGAGCACGTCGACAATCGAGACGGCAACCATTTCCGTCCCGCGCCTCAAGACGAAGTACAACGACGAGCTCCGCGGCTCCCTGAAGACAGCTCTTGGACTCGGCAACATCATGGAGGTTCCGCGGCTCCAGAAGATCGTCGTGAACTCTGGTGTCGGACGCGCCACCGTGCAGCCGTCGCTGCTCGAAGGCGCGATCACCGATCTCACGAAGATCACGGGTCAACGTCCGACCGTGGCCCGGGCCACGAAGTCGATCGCCGGCTTCAAACTCCGTGAGGGCCAGGCCATCGGCGTGAAGGTGACGCTTCGAGGCGACCGCATGTGGGAATTCTTCGACCGGCTCATCAGCCTGGCCATCCCCCGCATCCGTGACTTCCGAGGCCTCAGCCCGAAGAGCTTCGATGGACGTGGCAACTACACGTTCGGCGTCACTGAACAGCTGATCTTCCCGGAGATCGACTACGACAAGATCGATACGACCCGCGGCTTCGATGTCACCATCGTCTCCACGGCCCGCACGAATGCTGAAGGACGCGCTCTCCTCGACGCCTTCGGATTCCCGTTCAAGCGCGAGGGGCAGAACTGACATGGCCAAGAAAGCGCTCATCGAAAAAGCCAAGAAGAAGCCGAAGTTCAAGGTACGGGCTTATACCCGCTGCCAGAAGTGCGGCCGGCCCCGTTCTGTATACAAGAAATTCGGCCTGTGCCGCGTCTGCCTGCGTGATCTTGCGCATGCCGGCGAGGTTCCCGGCGTCACCAAGGCCAGCTGGTAAGGGAGGGATGCAGCCATGATGACCGACCCTATTGCGGACATGCTCACGCGCATCCGCAACGCGAACACCGCTATGCACGACAGCGTGCGGATGCCGAGCTCCAAGCTCAAGGTGGCGCTCGCCAAGATCCTCGTCCGCGAGGGATACATCACCGATTTCTCCGTGAAGGTGAACGAGGGCAAGCCCGGTTCGACCCTCGAGATCTCGATGAAGTACTCCGAAGCGCGGGCCCGCACGATCAGCGGCATCCAGCGTGTTTCCAAGCCCGGCCTCCGCGTCTACACGCAGGCCGGTCATCTTCCTCGTGTCCTCGGTGGCATGGGCGTAGCCGTCCTTTCGACGAGCCATGGCCTGTTGACCGACCGCGAGGCCCGCAAACGCCGCGTCGGTGGCGAAGTCCTCTGTTACGTCTGGTGAGGTGAGCTGAATGTCTCGTATCGGAAAGATTCCGGTGACGGTGCCAAGTGGCGTCACGATCGCCATCACCGACCGCATGATTTTGGTCAAGGGCACCAGGGGCTCGCTTTCGCGAGTGATCCCCGGTGAGATCGTCGTCCGCGAGGAGGGCACGACGCTGATCGTCGAGCGCCCGAACGACGAGCGGATGAGCCGCGCCCTGCACGGCCTCACCCGGTCGCTCGTGAACAACATGGTGATGGGCGTGTCCACGGGTTTCACCAAGGAGCTCGAGATCCAGGGCGTCGGCTACCGCGCCGCAGCGCCGAACCCGAAGCGTCTCGAACTGGCGCTCGGTTTCAGCCACCCGGTCTTCGTCGACGCCCCCGAGGGCATCGACTTCGAAGTACCGACGCCGACGCGCATCATCGTCAAGGGGATCGACAAGGAGCTGGTCGGCCAGGTCGCCGCCAATATCCGCAAGATCCGCAAGCCCGAGCCCTATAAGGGCAAGGGTGTCCGCTACCAAGGTGAGATTGTCCGCCGCAAGGCTGGCAAGGCTGCCAAGAAGTAAGGGCCGAACATGCCTACCGCCACCCAGAAGAAGCAGCAGGGCCGGATCCGCCGCCACAACCGCGGTCGCAAGAAGGTGCACGGCACGCCCGAGCGTCCCCGTCTCGCCGTGTTCCGCTCCAACAAGCACATCGTCGCCCAGGTGATCGACGACCTCACCGGTCGTACGCTCGCCGCCGCGTCGTCGCACGAGAAGTCGGTCGCCGAAGGCCCCACCGGCAACATCGCCACCTCTTCGAAGGTCGGAGCGCTCGTCGCCGAGCGGGCCAAGGCCGCCGGCATCGAAAAGGTCGTCTTCGACCGCGGCGGCTTCATCTACCACGGCCGCGTCGCAGCGGTCGCCGAAGCTGCCCGCGCAGCCGGACTGGAGTTCTGATCCCTCATGGCTGTATCGATTTCGTTGGAGCCGACCACGCCAATGCACAAGAAAGGTCGGTGATCAGTCGTGGCATATGACCGCCAGCAGGAGAGCCGCACCGGGGACCCCAACCTCGAAGAGCGGGTCATCAACATCAACCGGGTCGCCAAGGTCGTGAAGGGCGGTCGTCGTTTCAGTTTCACCGCGCTCGTTGTCGTCGGTGACGGCAAGGGCCGAGTCGGCCTCGGCTACGGCAAGGCCAAGGAAGTTCCGGCCGCCATCGCCAAGGGCGTCGAAGAAGCGAAGAAGACGATGTTCAGCGTTCCGCTCGCCGGGTCGACCATCACCCACCCGATCATCGGGGAGAAGGGTGCCGGCCGCGTCATGCTGAAGCCGGCCGCTCCCGGTACCGGCGTCGTCGCCGGCGGCGCGGCTCGCATCATCCTCGAAGCTGCGGGCGTGCACGACGTGCTCGCCAAATCGCTCGGTTCGTCGAACGGGATCAACGTGGCCCAGGCCACCATCCAAGGGCTGCGTAGCCTGCGTACGCCCGACCAGATCGCCGCCCTGCGGGGCAAGACAGCGGAAGAAGTCACGCCGGGTGGCGTGCTCAGGGCCTACCGCGAGACCCAACGTCTCGCGAAGGCCGGAGCGGACGGAGGGCACTGAGATGACCGCGACGTACAAGACTGCGAATCGCACCAGCGGTCTCAAAGTCACCCAGATCAAGTCGGGCATCGGCACCAAGCCGAAGCACCGCGGCACGCTGCGAGCGCTCGGCCTCGGCCGGATCGGCAACAGCAACATGCTGCCCGACCGTCCGGAGATACGCGGGATGATCGCTCGGGTGCCGTTCCTCGTCACCTTCGTAGAGGTACCCGAGCCGGCTGAGGAGACGAAATAGTGGCCATCAAAGTTCACGATCTCGCCCCGGCACCAGGTTCGACCAAGCGCCGCAAGCGCATGGCCCGAGGTACGGCGGGTAAAGGCGGCAAGACCGCCGGCCGCGGCACCAAAGGGCAGAAGGCACGTCGGCAGATCAAGCCCGGTTTCGAAGGTGGCCAAATGCCCCTGCACCGCCGGACCCCCAAGCTGCGCGGCTTCAAGAATCCCTTCCGTGTGGAGTACAACGTTCTCAACGTCGACGCGCTCCAGGAGCTCATCGATGGTGGGGTCACCGTGATCACCCCGGATTCGCTGCGTCTGGCCGGGCTCGTGCACAAGCACGGCATGGTCAAGATCCTCGGTCGTGGTGAGCTGACGGGTGCCGCCACGGTGTCCGCCCATGGGTTCTCCGGTTCCGCCTCCGCGGCGATTACCGCGGCCGGCGGTAGCGTGACGATCCTTCCCCCGCCGTTCGGCAATGGCCGTCCTGCGGCCAAGGGCAACGCGCTGACGAACCGCTAGAACGTGCCCCGCCGGGCGACGCGGCCCACCGAGCCGCCCGGGATCCCGCTGTAGAGAACCGATGAACAACGGCTGCCGCCGGTGACCCGAGAGGGCCCGGCGGCACGTCCGTGGAAGGACCAGCCAAGGTGTCAACGTTCAAGAACTTGTTCAGGGTTCCCGACCTCCGCAACAAGATCGCGTTCACGTTGCTGATGCTTGCCCTCTATCGGCTCGGCACGCATGTGCCGGTCCCGGGCATCGACATCGAGCAGCTGAAACTGCTCAAGCAGCAGTCGAACGGCAATGGTGTGCTCGGCTTCCTCAACCTGTTCTCGGGTGGGGCGCTCACGCAATTCGCGATATTCGTGCTCGGCATCATGCCGTACATAACATCGTCGATCATCATGCAGCTGCTGACCGTCGTCATCCCTCGACTGGAGCAGTGGTCCAAAGACGGGGCCGTCGGTCAGAAGAAGATCACGCAATGGACGCGGTACCTGACCATGGGTCTTGCGACCATGCAGGCCACCGGCTACGTGTTCATCTTCCACCGAGGTGGGCGCGGCATCTTCCAGGCGAACGCTGACGGAACTGCGAGCTTCGACCTGTTTCCCGGCGGCCGCTGGAACCTGCTGCGGGCATCGTTCGCCGTGCTGTGCATCGTGGCTGGCACCGCCCTCGTGATGTGGATGGGCGAGCTCATCAGCCAGCGGGGCATCGGCAACGGCATGTCGATCCTGATCTTCACCAACGTTGTCAGCCGCCTTCCCTACGAAGGTGGTCGAATCCGTGCGGAGAAGGGATGGACGACGTTCATCTTCGTGCTCGGCATCGTGTTGTTCATGATCGTGGCCATCGTCTTCGTGGAGAACGGGCAGCGCCGAATACCGGTCCAATTCCCGAAACGCATGGTGGGCCGGCGCATGTTCGGCGGCCAGAACAGCTACATCCCACTGAAGGTGAACCAGGCCGGCGTCGTCCCGATCATCTTTGCCAGTTCGGTTCTGTATTTTCCGGTCCTCCTCACCAACGTGCTTCCGGCGTGGGCCGGTAGCTGGGTGAACAACAACCTCGTCGGCGGCGACAAGCCGGCGTACGTGGTCGTCTACGGCATCCTCATCATCTTCTTCGCGTACTTTTATACCGCCATCAGCTTCGATCCGCACCAGCAGAGCGATCAGATCCGCAAACAAGGCGGCTTCATCCCCGGTATCCGTCCGGGCGCCCCGACAGAGCGGCATCTCGCGTTCATCCTCAATCGGATCACGTTCCCGGGTTCGCTGTTCATCGCTGCAATCGCACTCGTGCCGTCGTTGTTCATCCTCCTGTTCAAAATCTCCAACTTCGGTTTTGCCGGCACGTCGATCCTCATCGCTGTGGGTGTCGCGTTGGAGACGATGAAGCAGATCGACAGCCAGATGACGATGCGAAACTACGAAGGCTTCCTCAAGCCCACCAAGGCCACGGCCGGCCGCTGAGCCGGACCGCTGGACCGAACGTGGAGAGGCGCGACCTCGCGTGATACCTGGCGTTCGGCTGGTCATCCTCGGCAAGCAAGGGGCCGGGAAGGGCACGCAGTGCGTGCAGTTGTCGCGCCACTACGTCGTTCCACATATCTCGACGGGCGACATGTTCCGAGGTGCGATGAAGGCCGGTACCCCGATGGGGACGGCGGCCAAGAAGTTCGTCGATGAAGGAAACCTGGTTCCGGACGAGGTGGTCATCGGGATCGTCGACGAGCGCCTTTCCGAGCGAGATGCGCGCAGCCGTGGCTTCATCCTCGACGGCTTCCCGCGCACGACGAAGCAGGCCGAATCGCTCGAGCAGATGCTGTCGCCGATGCGTCTCGACGTCGTAATCGACCTTGAGGTCGATACCGGCCTTGTGCTGGCGCGGCTCGCCAGCCGTCGGGTGTGCAGCTCGTGCGGGCAAAACTACAGCGTGCAGAGCCCGCCCGCCTTTCGTTGGCGCTGTGATCACTGCGGCGGCGACGTCATCCAACGGGAGGACGATCGAGAGGAGTCCATCACCGTGCGCCTGCAGGCCTACGAGCAGCAGACCAAGCCGCTCATCGAGTGGTACGGAGCGCGCGACCTGCTCGCTACCGTGGATGGCTCGCAGCCGATGGATGCGGTGTTCGACCAGGTCGTGGCCATCATCGACGGCCGTTCGTGAGGGCGCCACCCACCGCTTCGAAGAGTCGGCGGATGGAATTTTAGGCTCGGTAGGACGCGCTACAATCTCGCTCCGGCCTTGTGCCGTTCCGCGTCCGCGCTCCGTTCCGAGCGTAGCGCGACCCCCTCGAAGCCTGGAGGATTCACCTGCCGAAGCCAAAGGAAGACGCGATCGTGCTCGAAGGAGTGGTCGTAGAGCCACTCCCGAACGCGATGTTCCGCGTCGAGCTCGAGAACGGCCACAAAGTTCTGGCGCACATCTCCGGAAAGATGCGCATGCATTACATCCGGATCCTGCCTGGCGATCGCGTGCAGGTGGAATTGACGCCGTACGACCTCGCCCGGGGCCGGATCACCTATCGATACAAGTAGTTCTATCCGCAATGAGATTGAGACATCGAATGAGCAGTAATTCTCTCTCCCCGTCCGCCGAAAGCAGGGTTGGCCAGTGAAGGTCCGGCCGAGCGTCAAAGCCATCTGTGAGAAGTGCAAGGTCATCCGCCGCCACGGCCGCGTGATGGTCATCTGCACCAATCCACGACACAAGCAACGGCAGGGCTGAGCACATGGCCCGTCTTTCCGGCGTCGACATCCCGCGTGAGAAGCGTGTGGAGATCAGCCTCACCTACATCTTCGGCATCGGCCGGACGACCTCGAAGAAGATCCTCGAGAGCACCGGTATCGACGCGGACACGCGAGTGCGGGACCTCACCGAGGACGAGGTCAACCGTCTGCGCGTCTACATCGACCAGAACCTGAAGGTCGAAGGCGATCTTCGGCGCGACGTCTCGCAGGACATCAAGCGCAAGATGGAAATCGGCTCTTATCAGGGCATCCGTCACCGTCGCGGCCTTCCGGTCCGCGGCCAGCGCACCCACACCAACGCCCGCACGCGCAAGGGTCCGAAGAAGACCGTCGCCGGTAAGAAGAAAGTCCCCAGGAAGTAGCGCTGTGTTCGATTTCATCCGTTCCGAGACGGCAAGCAGAGAAGCAGAGAAAGTGGTCGGTCGTCGTGGCTAAGCCCAAACCAGGCGGTCGCCGCCCCCGCAAGCGCGAGCGGAAGAACGTCGTCAATGGCGTTGCGCACATCAAGAGCTCGTTCAACAACACGATCGTGTCGATCACCGATGCCGAGGGCAATGTCCTCGCATGGGCGTCGTCCGGCAATGTCGGGTTCAAAGGCAGCCGCAAGTCCACGCCATTCGCCGCACAGCTGGCGGCCGAGGCCTGTGCCCGTCGGGCCATGGAGCACGGCCTGCGCCGGCTCGAGGTCCTCGTCAAGGGCCCGGGTTCCGGCCGCGAGACGGCCATCCGCTCGCTGCAGAACGTCGGCCTCGAAGTGACGGCCATCAAGGACGTCACCCCGGTTCCTCACAATGGGTGTCGCCCCTCGAAGCGTCGGAGGGTCTGACCATGGCTGTCAACACTGGCGCTGCTCCGCTCCGCTTCGCTTCACTGCTCGCCGCGAGCGTCGCTCGTCCGCTCAAGGGGATCTGACCATGGCTCGTTACACCGGTCCCGTGTGCCGTCTGTGCCGGCGGGAGAAGATGAAGCTGTTCCTCAAGGGCGTCAAGTGCGACAGCACGAAGTGCCCGATCGAGAAGCGTCCGTACCCCCCGGGTGAGCACGGCCGTGGCCGCATCCGTGAGTCGGAGTACATGATCCAGCTGCGTGAGAAACAGAAGGCCCGTCGGATCTATGGCGTTCTCGAGAAGCAGTTCCGCAACATGTTCGCCGAGGCCGACCGTCAGGCCGGCGTCACGGGCGAGAACTTGCTGCGCATGCTCGAGCTACGTCTGGACAACGTCGCGTTCCGCGCCGGTTGGGGAGCGAGCCGCTCGCAGGCCCGCCAGCTCGTGCGCCACGGGGGCGTCAACGTCAACGGCAAGCGCGTCACCATTCCGAGCTACCAGGTGAAGCGCGGCGACACGATCGAGCTGCGTCCGAAGACGGCCGAGTTCATCGTCGTCCAGCACAACATCGACACGCTGGATCGTTCGCTCACGCCCTGGCTCGAGAGGGCCGGCGAAGGCAAAGCCGTCATCGTGCGTGACCTTCCGCTGCGCGAGCACATCGATGTGCCGGTGCGCGAGTCGCTGATCGTCGAGCTCTACAACAAATAGGCGCGAGCACCTTCGGTTGCCCGTCGACGGCCGCCGATGAGCGAGCGCTACAACAAGTACGGCCAACCGGGCACCGGCCCGGCTGCTGACATGACGGAGCCGTTGGCGTCCGTTCGGCCATCCATCTTTTGAGGAACGCTACGTATGCTTATCATTCAACGGCCATCAGTAGAGGCAGCGGGCGAAGCCGAAGGCAATCGCCAGCGCTTCACCGTTTCGCCGCTCGAGCCCGGCTTCGGCTACACCCTTGGCGCCGTGTTGCGCCGCACGCTGCTGTCGTCGATCCCGGGTGCTGCGGTCACGCAGGTCCGCTTCGATGACTCGCTGCACGAGTTCGCCACGATCCCAGGCGTCAAGGAAGATGTCACCGACATCATCTTGAACCTCAAGGATCTGGTGCTGTCGAGCGAGAGCGACGAGCCGGTGCACCTACGCCTCGACGTGCGCGGGCCGGCCACCGCCACGGCCGGCGACATCCCGCTGCCGACCGGTGTCGAGGTGCTGAACCCCGAGCTCGTCATTGCCACGATCAACGGCAAGGGTCGACTCGCCATCGACATCACCGTCGAGCGCGGCCGTGGCTACGTGTCGGCAGACAAGAACAAGAAGTCCTCGATCATCGGTGTGATTCCGGTTGACTCCATTTTCTCGCCGGTCCGCCGGGTGGCGTTCAACGTCGAGCCGACCCGGGTCGAGCAGTCGACGAACTACGACAAGCTGACGCTCGACATCGAGACCGACGGCTCGATCAGCGCCAAGGATGCACTCGCCTCTGCGGGCGACACGCTCCGGTCGCTCTTCGGACTGGTCGCCGATATGAGCGAGACGCCGCAAGGTCTCTCGCTCGGCGAGACGAGCGCTCTCGGCAGCGGCTCCCCGGATCTCGATCTGCCGATCGAGGACCTCGAATTGTCCGAGCGTCCGCGCAACTGCCTCAAGCGGGCACAGGTCAATACCATCGGTGAGCTCGTGCAGCAGACCGAGGATGACCTCCTCGCCATCACCAACTTCGGCCAGAAGTCCTTGGACGAAGTCATCCAGAAGCTCGATGAGCGCGGCCTGTCGCTCCGCACGAAAGGCTGAAATCCCATGCCTATGACGCCCCGAAAGGGTCACCGCCTCGGCAGTGATTCCTCGCATCAGAAGGCCATGCTCGGCAACCTTGTTGCCTCGCTCGTCGCTGCCGAATACGTCGTCACCACGGAGGCCAAGGCCAAGGCGCTGCGCCCCGTGGCCGAGCGCATGATCACGAAGGCCAAGAAGGGCGGCGTTCACAACCAGCGCCAGGTCGTTGCGTTCATCCGTGACAAGGACATGACCGCCAAGTTGTTCTCGGAGATCGGCCCCCGCTACACCGACCGCAACGGCGGTTACCTGCGCATCCTGAAGCTGGGTACCCGTCACGGCGACAATGCGCCCATGGCCCGTATCGAACTCGTCTGAGCCGGAACCGCTGAACGACCGGCATGCCCGGCACTGCACGTAAGGGGCGCTTCGGCGCCCCTTGCTCGCGTCCGTAGGTGTCTGCACATACGGTCGATGTCCGCCCGATCCATCCCCGGCGTCGATAGCATCGCTGTCCACCGCCATGAAGGAGCACGCCCTGCCATGAGCAATGGTCACCAAGTACCGGAACATTCTCCAAGCCGTTCAGCCGGCGGCGCCGTCCTGCGCGGCGCGTTGCTCTTGCTCGTCGCGCTCGTCGTCGGCGTGGTGCTGCTGCAGAACGTCGATAACGGCCCGAAGGCGTCGCCCAGTGCTGACACGCGGGCCGTGTCGGACACGACGGCCGCCGGAGGTTCGGACACGACGGCCGCTGGTGGGACACCAATCGCCTCGACCACCACGCTCGTGCAGCGGGCCCCGAACCTCATCAAGGTCCTCATCGTGAACGGCTCTGGGAAGAACCGGGCTGCGGCACGGGTGAAGTCGTTCCTGTCGACGAGTGGCTACGACTTCGTCGATCCGCGGGACGCGAAGGCGACGAACTATGCCGATCGAGTTTCGTACACACCCGGATTCGAGACCGAGGCGGCCCTGATCGGCGGTCTGCTCGGGCTGGCTACCGAAAGCATTGGGCCGCTGCCGTCGGAGCAGACCGTGAAGACCCCCCCGGACGTGCCGGCCTTCGACGTGCAGATCATGGTCGGCCAGGACCTGGCGACCAAGTATGCCAACCAGTCGTTGACGGGAACACCGACGACCATCGCGGCCGCTACAACACTCCCCGCCTGACAGGGTTTCGTCTGCCTGCCCCCCCACGGCACGTTGTCGCTGCGTTCGACAAGTTCCGCCACACGGCCAACGCCGCCGACTTGTGCGCCTCAGTCGGCGACGTCGCTTGGGAGGCGGGCTGGTCCTTCGACGCTGTCCCTTTGGGCGACGGCGGCGAGGGGACGCTCGAGGTCCTCGCTGCGCAGGGCGGCATCCTGCGTACGACCACAGTGTCCGGCCCCCTCGGCGATGCGGTGTCAGCCGGCTGGCTGCTGCGGGGCTCGACCGCGTTCATTGAGATGGCCCGTGCTTCGGGACTCGAGCTGGTGGGCGGGGCCGAAGGCAATGACGCGCTCGACGCCTCGACCTTCGGTACCGGCGAGTTGATGGTTGCCGCCCTCGGCGCCGGAGCGAAGCGCATTGTCGTCATGCTGGGGGGCTCGGCCACAACGGACGGGGGCTTCGGTGCGCTCCGGGCCATGGAGCCGCTTCCGCGCTTCCGCGGGGCCAAGATCGTGGTCGCCTGTGATGTCGAGACCCGGTTCCTCGATGCCGCCGCCGTCTTCGGCCCACAGAAGGGCGCGTCCTCACTGCAGGTGAACCTGCTCACCAGGCGACTGCAACGTCTCGCCGACGTGTTCCGCGACGAACGAGGGATCGACGTGCGCGACGTTCCCGGATCCGGGGCTGCCGGCGGGCTGGCCGGAGGGCTGCTGTCGATCGGGGCGAGACTCGTGTCCGGCTTCGCCCTCGTCGCGGAGGAGACCGGACTGCACGAGAGGCTGAGCAGCGCTGACCTCGTCGTGACGGGTGAGGGCTTCGTCGACGAGCAGTCGTTCAACGGCAAGGTCGTGGGCGGGGTGTGTGAGGCGGCTCTCGAGGCAGGCGTCGGCGTACTTGTCATCGGTGGCAACGTCGAACACGGCCTCGATGTGCCTGAGCGTCTGCGCGGAAGCGTGCGCGCCATGGTGTCGCTCGTGGACCGATTCGGCGCGGAAAAGGCCTGGGGTGAGCCCGTCCAGTGCGTCCGTAGGATCGTGTACGACCACCTCGCCGGCTACTGAAGGAGCCTCTGCTGCCCGATTGGCACTCTCCATCGGAGATTGCCAGCGCAGTCCCGTGATGCGGTATCCTTAGCACTCGCACCACTTGAGTGCTAGCCGGGGTCCGATGGGACTCCACGGTCGCAGAGTCACAGCACGCAACGAATCCCCCGCAACGAATCCCGAAGTACCCAACGAACCCCCAGAGAATTGCTTAGGAGACGAACATGGCGAAGATGATCGCGTTCGACGAAGTCGCACGACGTTCCCTCGAGAAGGGCATGCAGCAGCTTGTTGATGCCGTGAAGGTCACGCTTGGGCCGAAGGGCCGCAACGTCGTCATCGAGAAGAAGTGGGGCGCCCCCACGATCACCAACGACGGCGTGTCCATCGCCAAGGAGATCGATCTCGAAGACCCGTACGAGCGCATCGGCGCCGAACTGGTCAAGGAAGTGGCCAAGAAGACGGACGACGTTGCCGGCGACGGCACCACAACCGCCACCGTGCTGGCCGGGGCCATGGTCCGTGAGGGCCTGCGCAACGTGGCCGCCGGGGCCAACCCGATGAGCCTGAAGAAGGGCATCGAGGCCGCCGTCGAGGCTGCCGTCGAGGCCATCAAGGCCATCAGCCAAGCAGTCGACGGCTCCACCGAAAAGGTCGCCCAGGTGGCCTCCATCTCCGCCGCTGACACCGAGATCGGCGGCCTCATCAGCCAGGCCATCGACAAGGTCGGTAAGGACGGGGTCATCACCGTCGAGGACAGCCAGACCTTCGGCATGGAGCTGGACTTCGTCGAGGGCATGCGCTTCGACAAGGGTTACATCTCGCCGTACTTCGCCACGGACATGGAGCGCCTCGAGGCCACCCTCGAAGACCCCTTCATCCTGCTCGTCAGCTCGAAGATCAGCTCCGTCCGCGACCTCCTGCCGATTCTCGAGAAGGTCATGCAGTCGAGCAAGGCCCTCGTCATCATCGCCGAGGACGTCGAGGGCGAGGCCCTGGCCACGCTCGTCGTCAACAAGATCCGTGGCACGTTCAAGAGCGTCGCCGTCAAGGCGCCGGGCTTCGGCGAGCGCCGCAAGGCCATGCTGCAGGACATCGCCATCCTCACCGGTGCCCAGGTCATCAGCGAGGAAGTCGGCCTCAAGCTCGAGAACGTCACCCTCGACCTGCTCGGCCGGGCCCGCAAGGTCCAGATCACGAAGGACGAGACCACTATCGTCGAAGGCGCCGGTTCGGCCGACGACGTGAAGGGCCGCATCGCCCAGATCAAGGCCGAGATCGAGAACACCGATTCCGACTACGACCGCGAGAAGCTGCAGGAACGCCTCGCCAAGCTGTCGGGCGGCGTCGCCATCATCAAGGTCGGCGCGGCCACCGAGGTCGAGCTGAAGGAGAAGAAGCACCGCATCGAGGACGCGGTGTCGACCACGAAGGCGGCCATTGAGGAGGGCGTCGTCCCCGGCGGTGGCGTGGCCCTGCTGCGTGCCCAGGCGGCCATTTTCGCCGTCGCCGACAAGCTCGCCGGCGACGAGGCCACCGGTGCGCGCATCGTGGGCAAGGCCGTCGAGGAACCCCTCAAGCAGATCGCCATCAACGCCGGCCTCGAGGGCGGTGTCGTCATCGACAAGGTGCGCTCGCTGAAGGGCCCGACCGAGGGCCTCAACGCTGCCACCGGCGTCTACGAGGACCTCGTGAAGGCCGGGGTCATCGACGCCGGCAAGGTCACCCGTTCGGCGCTGCAGAACGCGGCCTCGATCGCGGCCCTGTTCCTGACCACCGAAGCCGTCATCGTCGACAAGCCGGAGAAGGACGCGGCCCCGATGGGCGGCGGAGGCATGGACGACTACTGAGCTACTGACCCGCAGGGGTCGATTGCTCTTGGTTGTTTGCTTCGAACTGTGCGAAGGGGCGTCCGCCTGGGCGCCCCTTCGTCGCGTCCCGGCGCAGGACGGGACTTTGATCCAAACGGACAATGGTCCTTGCGCCGGTCGTCTCGGACAGCGAGGCTGAGGCCTGCCGGGGCGACCTCGTCCGCGGGCGTCCGATCCCCTGGGAGTAGCCGTGACTCGACGCAACCGAGGTGATCGTGGCCCCCGTCCGATGCGGCGAAGGCCGGTTGGCGCGCGCCTGGCGGTCGCGGTGGCACCCGCCCTCCTGCTCGGGCTCGTGGTCGTGTTGGTGGGTATGCCGGCCACGGCAGTGCCGATCCGTTCGGCGACTGGCAAGGCAGCCACTGTCGTGGTCCCGACTTCGAGGTCGGTGGTGGTCGCCGCGCCCACGGTCGCAACCACGAGGAAGCCGACCTTCACCACGACGAAGGCGACCGGCACCACTCGCCGGTCGACGGTGACGACGAAGAAACCGGTCACCAAGGCGACCGTCCGCGCGTCCTCCCCCGCCCGCAAGTCGTCGGGCGCCACCCATTCGAAGCCCGTTGCCACTGCGAGCACGGGCCTCGGCGGCCCCACCGTAGCGTCGGTCGACGGATTGCCGGTGGCGGTGACGCTCAAGGTCATCGAAGGCGGTTCCAGCACCACAAGTGTTGCGGCCACGCTCGCACCGCCCGTCACCACCACCCCCACCACCACGACGGTCCTCGCCGCCGCGACCCCGACGACAGCCGTCGCGACCACGACAGCCGTCGCGACCACGACGACCCTCACGGCGAAGCCCTCGGCAGACTTCGACGTGGTCGTGGCCAACCCCGACGTGGCGTTGACCGCAGGCGCCACGGCCGCGTTCCTCGTGATCGTCGCTCCGAGGTCGCCAGTGGCGGTGTCAGTGACGTTCGTCGTAGTCGGTCTGCCGGACGGCTCGACGGCCACCATGTCGCCGAACCCAACCACGGGAACAACCGAGCTACGCATCACCACAGCGGCCAACCTCGTCCCGGCCACATACAACGTTCGACTCATCGGTACCGCCGGTTCGGTGACGAGGACGGCGGCGATCGCGATCGCCGTTGCCGCGCCGACCGCGACGACGGCCCTGACGGCGACGACTACCTCGCTGATCGGTACCGGGACGTTTGCGCTCTCCGTCGTCGGTGACGGGAAGCGTCTGCGCACCGGCGGGGCCGTCTCCTTCGACGTGACGATCGTTCCCGGTCAGAACTTCCCGGGTCCGGTCAGCCTGCTGGTCACCGGTGTCCCGTCGCTCGTCTCCGCGGCATTCACCGCGACCCCGACGAGCTCGAAGTCGACGTTATGGCTGAGTACGACCCTCAATCCGACGCCCGGTACCTACTCGATGGTGCTGGTCGCGACATCGGGAACGTCGGTGCAGACGGTCCCACTCGTGCTCATCATCGAGTAGCCCGTTCTCAGGATCCACGGTGGCGTCTCACCATGGCGATGCTGGCAAGCACCGCCGCGGCTACAACGGCGCCGAACATGAGGTCGACACCGCCATCTCGATGAGCGGCGCCGGCAGACGATGCCCGGCGTGCCAACAGGGACCCGGCTCCGTCACGACCCGAAGGGCCCGAGCGCGGCGGCGTTGGGATGGATACCGCCACCGTCGCGCTCACGGCGTCGGTCGAGTCCGTGTTGGGTGAGTCCGTGTTGGGTGACGCGGTGTCCGCGTCCGCAGTTACCGATAGCCCGTTCGCTGAATCGGCCTCCTGTGCCACATCTGTCCCGCCCACTGCGGGGTCGGCGGACGCCAGCAGATCGCTCTGGGCGCTCAGGTCGACCGTGCCGGCATCGCTGCCCGACCCGGTCGTGGTGATGGTCGAGGGGCCCAACGTTCCCGTCTCGGTTCGTACGGTGAAGAAGGTGGAGCGAAGACCGAGCGCGGCATCGACTCTCGGACCGCCGAGGTGGATGGCTCCTGCGCTGCCGTCGAGCGTCACATCCGTCGCGCGGCCGGATGGGCCGACCGCCGACACGAGCATCGAATGCAGTTCGCCGGCGTAGCCGAGCCGCCGTCCGACCTCGCCGAGGGACATGCGGACGGTCCAGGCCTTCACGTCGCCTGTCGGGTACACGCCGGCTTTGAGGTAGGGCAGGTCCTTGCCGTTGCCACCGAACGCTTCCGTGGGAGAAGCGATCGTGCCGCCACCGCTAGCCGAGTAGAAGGTCGCGGCCAGTTTGCCCTTGTAGGAGAGCACCTTCCCCCGGGTCGCCAGGACGGCGGCATCCATCTGGGGGTATTCGGCCTGTGCGCCGAGGTAGACCTGGCACCGCTGCGTCGGGCACACCTCGCCCGCCGTAGCCATCGTGCGGAAGGCGTACGTGCGGGCGGCGATGGCTTGGGCCTGCAGCGTCGCCGCCGGCCAGTCCGGGGACAAGATCTCGCCCATGCCGCGGAGGTAGTCCTCCATATCGAGCTCGTTCACGACCTGGATGCCGCTGCTCGCGGTCAGCTCGACAGTGCCGCGGTACCGCTTGGCGCCCACGGTCACCACGCCGTTCTTCGCTGCGGTGGCCTGGAGACGGAGCACCGAGACGACGGGTTCGACGGTCGTGTGACCAGTTGCCGAGGTGCCCGGTTCTGACGTATCGGTTGTCACGATCGTCGACTCCGCCGACGCATCGCGAGGGGTCGGCGCAGCAGTGGCGACGGGCGTGGGCCCGGCGGAAGGGGTCGGGCTGGAGACCTCAGAAGGTACGACCGTGGGCGGCGGGGCGGGAGCGAGCGTCGTTGGCGGACTCAGGATGATCACGCTGCTCGGGTTGTCCGGGTCGGGCGGAACCGGGGCGACGGTCGGCGACGGTCCGGGTACGAGCGTCGGCTGGGCAGCGGACAGCGGGGTGCTCGTCGTGGCTTCTGCAGCAGACCCGCCGGACTGCGCCCGCACCAACGACCGGGCCGCGATCAGCTCGATCCCGACCTCCTCGGCGTGATCCGAACCGCGCAGCGCGAACGAGCGGGTCATCGACGGGGCGGCGGCAGACTGGGCCGTCCCCGATCCCGATGCTCCCGAGACGGTCGCCACCAGTCCGCCCGAGGCGCTTCGCACGGTGACCTGGCCGCCGGTCGCCACCTTGCGGTCGCCAATGGTCCCGCCGTTCGGGAAGCCGATCGTCAACGAGCTGACCGAAAGCAGGGGTACTCGGACGGTGCCTCCCTGCTTCAGAAGACTCGTTCCCGGATAGAACAGTGTGAGGATCTCCGCGGCAGAGCGGCCGCTCTTGCCCATCCAGTAGGCCCCGTCCTGTGCCATCCCGACGCCATGACCGAAGCCCCGGCCATCGATGACGACGATCGTGTCGGCGCGGGCCGCGCTCGAAGTCACGCCGACGACGGCGATCGCAGCCACAGCGGCGAGGGCCAACGCGTAGGAGACCCGATCTGTTCGCCCCACGCGCCACCGGGCGTGGTAGTTCCCGAAACCCGGCATGCGGCCGTCAGTCTGCTCGCTGTGGGCCGGTCCGCGTGCATCCCCCGGTAGATTGGCTCCATGACGACCCCCCTTTCCCCCGGCGCCGGATGGGGAGTGCTGCACCTCTTCTTCCGGGTCGACCCGGACCACGACGTCGATGTGGAGGCGGCTGCGGCGGCGGTGAAGTCTGCGCAGGCGGACGATCATCAGGTCGTCACGTTCGCGATACTCGGCCACAAAGGCGATGTGGGTTTCATGGCGCTCGGCCCTGATCTGTGGCGCCTGCGCCGCTTGCAGACTGAGTTGCAGCGCACCGGGCTCGTGTTGAGCGAGTCGTACGTGTCGATGACCGAGGTGTCGGAATACGCCGCCGGGATGCCGGAGGAGATGCTGAAGGCCCGGCTCTACCCGCAGATCCCGCCCGCTGGCATGCGCGCGATCTGCTTCTACCCGATGTCGAAGCGCCGCGGCGTCGGTGCCGACGATGCGAACTGGTTCACCCTTGGCTTCGACGAGCGCAGCGCACTAATGCGTGAGCATGGTGCATCCGGGCGGAAGTTCGCCGGCCGCATCACGCAGCTCATCACCGGCTCGACCGGACTCGACGACTACGAGTGGGGAGTCACGCTGTTCGCGCACGACCCGGCCGATCTGAAGGCCACCGTGTACACGATGCGCTTCGACGAGGCCTCGGCCAGATACGCAGAGTTCGGGTTGTTCGTCACCGGGCTCATCGGCGAGGCGACCGAAGTCCTCACCGCGCTTGCCCGCTGAGATCCATCCGACTATCCCGTGGCGGCCACTGCCACCCAGCGCCCGCCCTGTTTTCGCAACACGCTGAGAGCGGAAGTCACGCGGTTGCCGCCGGCATCGAACGCGGTGGAACCGGTGGCCCCGTCGAGCCGAGCCGTTCGCAAGACTTCCCGAAGTGGGGACCGGACCGCGCCGGGGTCGGGTTCCGCACCGAGCGTGCCGATCGCCGACCGCAGCGCCCGGATCACCAACATGGTTGCGTCGTACGCGGCAGTCACGGAAACGGTCGGCGCGCCATACCCGGCGGCTGCATAGTCCTCCCGGAAGGCACGGGCCCGGAGCGACATCGACAGCGGCGTGGCCCCGACTGCGCACAGATCCCCCTCGCCCAGTGCCGACAGCGCATCGGCGCATCCGGCCACCCCGTCCTGGCCCCCGCTCAGGAACGTCGCCTGCGGTTGCTTGGCCCGGGCCGCGCTCGACAGTGGGAGGCCGGTCTCGACGTTGCCGCCGAAGACGACGAGCGGCGGTGCACCCTCGAACACCTTGGTGACGAACGCAGGTGTGAGCCTGCCGCTGTCGGTCGAGGCCAGCCCTAGCGCGGTGACTTCCGCGCCGGACGCAGCGAGGCGGGCGTCGACGGCCATAGTGAACGCACGTGCGTTGTCGCCAGCTTCACTCGTCGTCACCGTCGGCGGTTTGGCGATCGCGGCCACGGCGGACGTGAGGGTGTAGTCGGCGGCGTATGTACCTGTGGTCGTGTCGTCGGTCAGCATCCGCAGCGTGAGCGGCGCCGCCGGGAGGCTTGAAGCAACCGTGGCGGTCACGCTGCCCGATACCGGTGCGCTCGTCGCCGTGGTGCCACCGCCGATGTGGGGCGCGCTGGCTGGACTGAGGACGAGCAGCGTCGTGTTCTGCTTCGCCGTCATCGCATCGAGCGGTGAAGCGGTCGACGGGGCCAGCGCTCCGATCACGGCCACGATGTCGGCCTCCTTCTTCAGCTTGCGGCCCACGGCGGCCGACGGTCCCGATTTGGCTGTCTCGTCAATCGTCTCGACCTCGACGCCCCATCCCGACGGGAGCAACCGGTCCTCTGTGGCGTGAGCGATGGCGAGCTTCACCGCCCGCACGGCGGCATCGCCCGACTCCTTTGTCGCTCCCGATGCGGGCGCGACCACGAGGATCGTGACCGTCTTGGCCGGTTTCGACTCGGTGGCCGTGCTCGTTGCGGCAGTGCCCGCGGCCGGTTTTGAGGTGACCATGGCCGCACCGACGCCGCCGAGCGGTGCGACCATTGCTGCGAGGCAGCCTGCGGCGATGAGCTCTGTCCTTCGGCGGGCGATCCGCGAAGCATACTTTCCGCCATGCTGTTGACTTCCGCGGTGGGATCTGCCGACGTGTCAGCGGCCCCAGGCGTGGTCGCAGCCGTGGAACTGTCGTCCGCGCTCGCGGCGAAGCTCGACGTCCTTCGTGACGGCCTGCGATCGTTGGGAGCGGTCGTCATCGCGTTCTCCGGCGGAACAGACTCTGCCCTGCTCGCCTACGTCGCCCACGACGTGCTGGGCGAGCGGGCCATTGCGGTGACCGCGATTTCGCCGTCGCTTCCGGAAGACGAACAGGCGCACTGCGAAACCCTCGCGGCGGAGTGGGGGCTCGCCTGGATGGGCCGGACCACCGACGAGCTAGCCAACCCGGACTACGTCGCGAACGCAGGTGATCGCTGCTATTGGTGCAAAGCGGAGCTGATGGACGTCATCGGGCCCATGGCCGTGGAGCGCGGTGCGGTGCCCGTCCTCGGCGTGAACGTGGACGACCTCGGCGAGCATCGGCCCGGCCAGCAGGCGGCCGGCGAGCGTGGTGCGCGGTTCCCCATGGTCGAGGCCGGGCTCACGAAGGCTGACGTGCGGGCCATCTCGCGCTCGCTGGGCCTTCGTACCTGGGACCGCCCTGCTGCCGCCTGCCTGGCCTCACGGATCCCCTACGGCACGCCGGTCACCATCCAGGTGCTGTCCAGGGTCGAGCGGGCCGAAGCTGCGCTCCGGCGGCTCGGGTTCCGCGAGCTCCGCGTCCGCCACTACAGCGACACCGCCCGACTCGAGCTCGGTGCGGATGAGATGGCACAGGCGCTGGAGCATCGGACCTTGATCGTCAGCGCGCTCAAGCAGGCGGGCTACACGTACGTGACGTTGGATCTCGAAGGCTTCCGGTCCGGGAACCTGAACGCGGCGCTGTCCCAGTCGTCCTCGTAGGGTGCCCGCCGCAGTGGGCGCCGATTCACCAACCGTTGCTGCCGGGTCCGCCCTTGAACGGGCCCACGACCTTCGACGTGATCCACCCGCCGTAGAAGCCGCCCGGCTGGGCACTGACTAGCTCGTCGTCCACGTAACACGCGTCCATGCGGCCCGGATAGAACGCGAGGTGGTCGGTGATGAGTCCGTACCCGGCCGATGGGTGGGCGTACGACCAAGCGACGTCTCGTTCCGTCTCGTCCTCGACGGTGACCGTGAAATACGTGGCCAGTCCCTTGAATTCGCAGAACGACGGGCGATGCCCGCTTGGGCGCACGTGCTCCATCAGCACGTCCGTCGTGGGCAGGTAGTAGATGGGTGGATGGCTGGTCTCGAGCACCCGGAACGCTCGGGTCGTGGCCGCGATGACGCGCTCATTGAAGACGATCTCGATACGGGACGTCGTGGGTTCGACCCGTGGTGGCCGGGGGTAGTCCCAGGCCGATTCCTGACCCGGCCCGGGTTCGATCCGCTGTGGGCGCTGCACGTCCTGAGTGTGGCCCGCGTTCATGCCGACCGCCAACACTCCTCCTCGTTCGTTCCCTGATCGAGCGTGGTTCTGTCGGGCATCCTCGTGCGGCGGTACATTGCACGAATGGGCGCTCGGACGGATTGCCGTCATTATTCGTCGCGGTCGACACCGGCCGGGGTCGTCGAGCGCTGTCGGCTGGACATGGCCCAGGCCGTGCCGTTCGATTGCCCGGACAACTGCATCTTCTTCGAACCCCGTGCGATCAGCGGTGTCGGCTGGCAGACCGAGCCCGATGAGGATTCCGCGAGCTGAACCGGACGGGTCACAGTGTTCGTATCCCGGGCTGCGTGCTATGCCGGGAGCATGACGGTTTCCCATGGGTGAGCGTGCCGAGCTGATTCGTTGGAGCGAGACGCTGTCGGGCATCGCCCGCACCGGACTGGGGTTCACCCAGAGTCAATACGAGCGGGAACGCTTCGAGGAGATTCTGCATGTGGCCGCCGACATGCGCCACGCTGCGGGGCATGATCTGACGCCCCCTGAACTGCGGGCGGAGTGGCTCAAGACGGTCGGGTCCGGCGTACCCGGCTACATCACTCCGAAGGTTGCCGTCGGCGCGGTCGTGGGCAATGAGAAGGGTGAGATCCTGCTCATCCAGAGGGCCGACTCGGGGCACTGGCTCTACCCGACCGGTTGGGCCGACATCGGATACTCACCCGCAGAGGTCGCGGTGAAGGAGGTCCGTGAGGAGACCGGCATCGAATGCGATGTCGTGCAGGTGCTCGGTGTCCACGACGGCATGCGGCTCGGCTTCACCGCGGTGCCGCTGTACTCGATCGTGTTCCACTGCCGGGCTACCGGAGGGTCGCTCGACCCCCATCCGCTCGAAGCCAGCGATGTCGGCTGGTTCGCGGCTGACGCGCTGCCGACCCCGATCATCGGTGCCGACCGCTGGGCGCAGTCCGCCTTCTCCGCCATCAGGGGAGAACCGGTCATGGTCGGTTTCGACGAGCCCCGCTCGCCGGTCTGGCGGGGCGAGGCTGAATGAGCGGTCACGCGAACCCGGATAGCGGCACCTCCCGATCGTGCCGCTAACGTCTCGCCAGTGACTTCACGCCATCGCGCGCTCCTGTCCGTCTACGACAAGACGGGAGTCGAGGCACTTGCGTCGGGCCTCGTCGAGCTCGGCTTCGAGCTGGTCTCGAGCGGCGGGACGTCCAACGCGCTCACCGCTGCCGGCATAGCGCACCTGTCTGTCGAGGACGTGACGGGATTCCCCGAGATGCTCGACGGCCGGGTCAAGACCCTGCACCCGCGCCTGCACGCCGGGATCCTGGCCGACCGGTCTATCGGCGAACACCTGGACACGATCGCGGCGCACGACATCGCCCCGATCGATCTCGTCGTGTGCAACCTCTATCCGTTCCGCGCCGACCCGTCGATCGAGCTGATCGACGTCGGTGGCCCGTCGATGGTGCGCGCCGCCGCAAAGAACTATGCGCACGTAGGGGTTCTGGTTGATCCGTCCGCATATGAATCTGTGCTGGCCGAGCTGCGAAGCTCGAACGGAGCACTCTCGGAAGCGACGCGGCGGCAGCTCGCCCGTGATGCGTTTGCGCACACTGCTGCCTACGATGCGGCGATAGTCACGTGGTTCGACTCAGTCCCCGCCGACTCGCCCGGCGTGTCCTTCCCGTCGTCCCTTCACCTTTCGCTCGAGCACGCGCAATCGCTCCGCTATGGCGAGAATCCGCATCAGCAGGGGGCCCGTTATCGCTTCGAGGGGCAGCACAGCTGGTGGGACTCCGCCACACAGCACGGCGGAAAGGAGCTCAGCTTCCTCAACGTCTACGACGCCGACGCAGCCTGGCGGATCGTCAACGAGCTCGGCGACTCGCCGGCAGTGGCCATCATCAAACACGCCAATCCCTGCGGCGCGGCCATCGCCGGCGACATCACGACCGCTTACCGCCACGCGCACCTCTGTGACCCAGTTTCGGCCTTCGGGGGCGTGGTCGCAATCAACCGCACCGTGCCGGTGGAGCTGGCGACCGCGCTGGCCGAGGTCTTCACCGAAGTGGTCATCGCGCCGGGCTATGACCACGAGGCCCTGGCTGTGCTGACAGCGAAGAAGAACCTTCGTGTACTCACCGCCGTGGCCCCGCAGATGCCGAAGTTCAACATCCGCTCGGTCGACGGGGGCCTCCTTCTCCAGGAGCCCGATGCCGTGCTGAACGACATCAATTCGCACGACGCATGGCGGGTCGTCACCAAGGCCAGCCCTACCGCATCGCAGTGGCGCGACATCCTCTTCGCCTGGTCGATCGCGGCCCACGTCTCGTCGAATGCGATCGTGATCGTCAACGACGGCCAGGCGGTGGGCATCGGTGCCGGGCAGCAGAGCCGGGTCGACGCGGCCGCGATCGCTGTCCGCAAGGCGGCCGACCGGGCGCGCGGGGGAATCTGCGCGAGTGATGCGTACTTCCCGTTCCGCGACGGCCTCGACCTTGTCGCCGCCGCCGGGGTGAGCGTTGTGGTGCAGCCCGGCGGATCGGTCCGCGACGGCGAGGTCATCGCCGCCGCCGACGAGCACGGCATCGCCATGGTCATGACTGGCGTGCGGCACTTTCGGCATTGAGTCCGAAGGGGTCCTCGCATCGGTATGGGACCCGGCTTCGACCGCGGATGGGACGCGCTCTACGCTCTGGGCCCTATGACGAAAGCCCCCATTCATGTCACGGTCACCGGTGCAGCCGGCCAGATCGGCTACTCGCTCCTGTTCCGCATTGCGTCCGGCCACCTGCTCGGACCGGACCAGCCCGTCGTGCTGCGTCTCCTGGAGGTCGAGCCTGCATTGAAGGCCCTCAACGGCGTGGTGATGGAGCTCGACGACTGTGCCTTCCCACTCCTGCGCGACGTCGTGGCCACGAGCGATGCGTCCACCGCGTTCAGCGGTACGTCCTGGGCGCTGCTCGTCGGCGCCATGCCCCGCAAGGCCGGCATGGAGCGCGGCGATCTGCTCAGCGCCAACGGCGGAATCTTCAAGCCCCAGGGCCAGGCCATCGCGGCCAATGCGGCCAGCGACGTGCGCATCGTCGTCGTCGGCAACCCGTGCAACACGAACTGCCTCATAGCCCGCTCGAATGCCAAGGAGATCCCGGCCGAACGCTGGTTCGCCATGACCCGCCTCGATCAGAATCGGGCCAAGGCGCAACTGGCGAGGAAGGCCGGCGTAGCGATCACCGACGTCAAGCACATGGGTATCTGGGGCAACCACTCGGCGACCCAGTACCCCGATGCCCGCAATGCCACCATCGGCGCCAAGCCGGTGTTCGACGTCATCGACGACCATGCCTGGCTCGACGATGCCTTCATCTCGACGGTGCAGAAGCGCGGCGCGGCCATCATCGAAGCGCGTGGCCTGTCATCGGCGGCATCTGCGGCGAACGCGGCGATCGACTCGGTGAACAGCATCTGGAACCCGACCGCGTCCGATGAGGTCGCATCGCTGGCGGTCATCAGCAAGGGCGAGTACGGCGTTCCGGAGGGCTTGCAGTTCGGTTTCCCGATCGTCACCGACGGCACCACTTGGTCGGTGAAGGAAGGGCTGCCGGTCGACGAGTTCGCGACGGGCAAAATCGCCATCACCACGAAGGAACTCCAGGAGGAGCTCGAGGAAGTGAAGGCGCTCGGCCTGGTCTGACGTCAGGACAGACGGGACGAGAGGCGAGCATGACGACGACTGCACTACCGGCCGCGCTCCACGAACCCGATCTCGGTGGCGTCGACCCCGAGGTCTACGTTCGCCGTTGGGCCATCCTCGGCGTGCTGTGTCTGAGCCTCGTGCTCGTGGTCGCCGCGGTCAGTTCGGTCAACACGGCGATCCCATCGATCCGCCTGCAACTCCTTCCGACGGATGCCCAGCTCCTCTGGATCGTCGACATCTACGCCGTCGTGTTCGCCGGGCTTCTCCTGCCGGCCGGTGCGCTCGGGGACCGCTTCGGCCGCAAGAGCGCATTGCAGTTCGGCCTCATCACGTTCGCCGTCGGCTCGGTGCTGTCGAGCCAAGCCGGCAGCCCCGCCAATCTGCTGGCGTTCCGCTGCATCATGGGCCTCGGGGCGGCCTTCATCATGCCGTCGACGCTTTCGCTGCTGACGAGTGTCTTCCCGCCGGCCGAACGGCCGAAAGCCATCGCCGTGTGGACCGGGTTCGCCGGCGCAGGCGGCGTCATCGGCACACTGATGAGCGGCCTGGTGCTGGGCCACTATTGGTGGGGCTCGGTGTTCTTCGTATCGGTGCCGATCACCTTGTCAGCCGTCGTGCTGGTGTCGGTGATGTGCCCGTCGTCGAAAGAGGAGCGCGTCACCCCGCTCGACCCGATCGGCGCCGCGTTGTCGGTGCTCGGCTTCGGCTCCCTCCTCTACGGCATCATCGAAGGTCCCGAGAAGGGCTGGACGTCGGTCCACAGCATCGCCGCGTTCGCGCTCGCCATTGTCGGCCTCGTCGGTTTCGTGCTGTGGGAACGGCAGCGGGCGAACCCTATGCTCGACGTGCGCTTCTTCGGAATCCCCCGTTTCGGTGCCGGCGCGCTCGGCGTCACGTTCACGTTCTTCGCCATGTTCTCGATGTTCTTCCTCGTGGCCCAGTTCCTCCAATCGGTGCGGGGCTACTCGCCGCTGAAGGCGGGTGTCTGCACACTGCCGTTCGCGATCACGATGGTGGCGGTATCGCCTCGGGGCGCGACGCTGGCCGCGAAGTTCGGACCCCGGCGGGTCATTCTCAGCGGTCTCGCGATCATCCCCGTCGGCCTGGTCATGCTGTCGCTTGTCGGTGCGAAGTCGCCGTATCTGCTGCTCGCGACCGGACTCGTCGTGCTTTCAGCCGGCGCGGCGCTGGCCATGCCGACGATGTCGACAGGCATCGTGCTGTCACTGCCGATGAGCAAAGCCGGCGTCGGTTCCGCCGTGAACGACACCACCCGTGAGATCGGCGGCGCGGTCGGCATCGCCGTGCTCGGCTCGATACTCAGCTCGCACTACCGCAACGGGATGAAGACGGCGATCGCGCAGCTGCCACCCGAGGCCGCGCAGGTCGCCGTGGCCGCTCGTCGCGGCGTCGGTGCGCTGGCAGGACTAGTGGCGGCGGCTCCGGGCGTACCTGCGTTGAAGGGCCGGCTGCCGCAGCTGCAGGCGCTGCTGTCGACGGCGAAGACGGAGTTCACCGGTGGCATGCACCTCGGAATGCGGGTCGCAGCCGCCCTCATGGTGATCGTCGCTGCGGTCGTCTACCGGTGGTACCCCGAGGGTCAGTTCCGCCCGTACGGAATGGCGGCCGACGCCGACCGCCACCAGCCAGTTGATCGGTGAGCGCGTCCGAAGATCCACGCATCGTCCGGTCGCGGGCCACCGTCCTGGCCGCCGCCGTTGCGCTGCTGCAGGACGAGGACTACCGGGGATTCAGTGTCGAGGGTGTTGTCCGCGCGCTCCGGGGTGGCAAAGACCACTATCTACCGCCACTGGCCCGAGCGGCAGCTGCTACCGTAGAACTAGACGTTAAAGACCCCACAGTTTTCGTAGCTATCTACCGCCACTGGCCCGAGCGGCAGCTGCTACTGCTCGACGCGTTCCGATCCGTCAAGTTCCCACCTGAGCACGCACCCCGGTTCGCCCCGACGGCCGACCTGTATGCCGACCTCGTGCGGGGCGACTGCTCGGCGATGAGTACCCGGCCTCATCCCGATGTCATCTGGGTGCGGCAAGATGGCGTCCACGCCTCTCCGCATCTCGCTCCACTGAAAGGGGACCTGATGTCCTTGCTTGAATCCGCACCTCGCCGCATGGGCGCCTTCGCACGCGAGGGCACCAAGACCTACCGGGCCCACCGGGTCTACGACAAGCTCGGCATGCTCGTCGGCATCACGGTCGTGACCGGCGCGATCACGGCGTCGATGATCAACGAGACCACGAGCCTCGGGTTCTTCCTGCCGGCAATGCTCGTCGCCCTTGGCTGTGCCATCGCCGGCTCGTTCAAGCCGAACCTGGCCAAGACGCTCGCCCCGATCTACGCGCTCGCCGAGGGAGCGGTGCTCGGGGCGCTGTCGAAGATCTACAGCAACGTCTCGGGCGGCATCGTGCCGACCGCCATCGTCCTCACCGGCGCCATCTTCATCGGCTGCCTGCTTGTGTTCCGCACCGGCATCGTCAAGGTCACGCCGCGCTTCACCGCCATGGTCGGCATCGGCATGATGGCGCTGTTCGTGCTGTACCTCGCCTCGATGTTCGGGCTCTCCGTGCCGGGCATCAACGACATCCGCGGCGGCCTGATCTTCGGCATCATCGGGCTCGCGCTCGGCATCGGCCGCCTGTTCATCGACTTCGACCGGGTCCAGAAGTTCGAGGGCGCCGGCTCGATGACCGACAGTGCCGAGTGGTTCCTCTCGATGCAGCTGCTGATCAGCCTCGTGTTCATCTACATCAACGTCCTCCGGGTTCTGGCCGCCAACGGCCGCCGCAACTGACGCGGGCGCCCCACACGCTTCGAAGAGGGTCGGCCGCGAGGCCGGCCCTCGCTGCGTTGGGCGTCAAAGGCAGATGTGCGCGGCTCCGCGGCGCGCTCGCCTCGGCCCGCGCTCAGGGATGCATGTCCG
>JAYTFI010000551.1:0-1828 GCA_043734485.1 Acidimicrobiales bacterium
CAGCCATCACCAAATGACGCCGGCTCAGCGGGCGAGTGATGCGACGAGCGTCGCCAGCAGTTCGCCGATCGGGACGCGCTGTTGCGTCATCGTGTCGCGCTCGCGGATCGTGACCGCCTCGTCGACGAGTGAGTCGAAGTCGATCGTGACGCAGAACGGTGTGCCGATCTCGTCCTGCCGGCGGTAGCGCTTGCCGATGGCCTGCGTCTCGTCGTAGTCGCACATGAAGTGCGGCTGCAGGAGCTTCTGGATCTCGCGGGTCTTGACCGTCAGCTCAGGCTTCTTCGACAGCGGCAGGATTGCCACCTTGTACGGCGCGAGCGCGGGATGCAGATGCAACACGACGCGGGTATCGCCCTCGCCACCGTCCTTGCCGGGCAGCTGCTCCTCGTCGTAGGCCGCCATGAGGAAGGCCATCATCGTTCGGGTGGCACCGGCTGCCGGCTCGATGACGTACGGCCTGTAGCGCTCGTTCGTGGTCTGGTCGAAGTACTCGAGCTTCTGGCCGGAAGCGTTGGCGTGCTGGGTGAGGTCGTAGTCACCCCGGTTGGCGATGCCCTCCAGCTCGCCCCAGCCCCACGGGAAGGTGAACTCGACGTCGCTCGTGCCCGACGAGTAGTGCGACAGCTCATCCGCATCGTGCGGACGGATGCGCAGCTGCTCGCAAGGAATCCCTAAGCGCACATACCAATTGTAGCGCTCCTTGATCCAGTACTCGTACCACTGATCGGCCTCGGCCGGCGGTACGAAGAACTCCATCTCCATCTGCTCGAACTCACGCGTACGGAATACGAAGTTGCCGGGCGTGATCTCGTTGCGGAAGCTCTTCCCGACCTGGGCAATGCCGAACGGCGGCTTCTTGCGGCTGGTCTGCAGCACGTTCGTGAAGTTGGTGAACATGCCCTGCGCCGTCTCAGGACGGAGGTAGGCGACCGCACCCGCGTCCTCGACCGGGCCGGCATTGGTCTTGAACATCAGGTTGAAGGCGCGGGCCTCGGTGAAGGTGCCCGTCTTGCCACACGTTGGACAGGTGTTCGGGTCGGCCAGCTGGTCGAGTCGGTGGCGCGCGTTGCAGTTCTTGCAGTCGACGAGCGGGTCGGTGAAGTTGGCAAGATGGCCGCTGGCCTCGAACACCTGCGGCGGGTTGAGGATGGCCGCATCGATCAGCACGACGTCGTCGCGTTCCTGCACCATCGAACGCACCCATGCGTCCTTGACGTTGCGCAGCATGAGCGCACCGAGCGGTCCGTAGTCGTAGGTCGAACGGAAGCCGCCGTAGATCTCGGCCGACGGGAACACGAAGCCTCGGCGTTTCGAGAGGCTCACGACGCGGTCGAAGAGGTCCGGGAATTGCGACATAGGGGTCCACGCTAGTGCCCGCCGACACGCACCCCGGGGTGGATACTGGACGGATGGATATCGTGTCGAAGCTGCCCGACCCCGAGGTCAGCGTCTACGAGACAGCCGGCGGCGATGCGTTCTTCACCCGCCTGGTCGATGCCTTCTACGCACGGGTGGCCGCCGACGATGTGCTGCTGCGCCTCTATCCCGACCCGATCGACCTCGGCCCGGCCCGCCAGCGCCTCACGCTGTTCCTGATCCAGTACTGGGGTGGACCGACCTCGTATTCGGACGAGCGCGGCCACCCGCGGTTGCGGATGCGCCACGCGCCATTCAGCATCGGTGACCGGGAACGCGACCATTGGTTGGCGGCCATGACCGGTGCGCTCGACGAGGTGGCGCCGACGGCCGCGCTGCGGGAGCGGTTCGACTCGTACTTCGCCATGGCGGCCGACGCGATGCGCAACGTCTGAGGGTCGGCGGCCGG
>JAYTFI010000552.1:0-1667 GCA_043734485.1 Acidimicrobiales bacterium
CTGCTGACCGACGAGCCGACGATCCTTCACAACACCCCGGCTATCTCCGACACGTTCATCGTCAGCGAAATGCTGCGAGCCATGGGCGTGCACGTCGAATCGGAGGACGACGGCGCCGGCACCGTGAGCGTGCATGCCGAGGAGGTCACGCCGCTCTCGGCGGACCGGCTCGAGGAGTTCAGCGGCAAGAGCCGCATTCCGATCCTGCTCTGCGGCCCGCTCCTGCACCGCACCGGCGAGGCCCTCATCCCCGGCCTCGGCGGCGACGACATCGGCGGTCGCCAGGTCAACTGGCACCTCATGGTGCTCGAGCAGCTCGGCGCTCAGATCCACCACGAGGACGACGGCCTCCGTCTCACTACCGACGGGCTCGTCGGCTGCGAGTTGCGCCTGCCGTTTCCCAGCGTGGGCGCCACCGAACAGGTGCTCCTCAGCGCCGTGTTGGCCGAAGGCAAGACCGTGCTGCACGGCGCCGCCATCGAGCCCGAGATCCAGGATCTCATTGCCGTCCTCCAGAAGATGGGAGCGGCGATCATGTTCGGCGCCGACCGCACCATCGAGATCTACGGCCAGACATCACTCCACGGCTACGAGCACGTTGCCATTCCGGACCGCCTCGAGGTGGCCAGCTGGGCCTGTGCCGCCATCGCCACCCGCGGCGAGGTCTTCATCAAGAATGCTCGGGTCGAGGACATGGTCAGCTTCCTCGGTGCCTACCGCCTGCTGGGCGGACGCTTCACCGCGTCGCCGACGGGAATCCACTTCAAACGGGCTGCGTCGGAGCTGCACGCAGTCGATCTCGAGACGGCGGTGCACCCCGGGCTGATGACCGACTGGCAGGCCCCGATCGGCGTCACGCTCACACAGGCCGAGGGAGTATCGACGATCCACGAGACCGTCTACGAGAACCGATTCGGGTACACCGATGCGCTCATAGAGATGGGAGCGGACATCACCGTGGGCTCCGGCTGTCCCAAGGGCAAAGCGTGTCGTTTCGGCGGGCTCGGGCACAAGCACACGGCGGTGTTCCGAGGGGTCACCCCACTGAAGGGTGCCGACATCACGGTGCCCGACCTGCGCGCCGGGTTCAGCCACTTCCTCGCCGCACTGGTCGCCGAAGGTCGCACGACAGTGCGGAACGTGCGCCTGATCGACCGCGGCTACGAAGGGTTCCTCGACAAACTCGAACTGCTCGGCGCCCGCGTGATCTCGGCCACGTGAGATCTCGGACGCGCACGTCGGGCCGCAGCGAATTGTTTCGGTTTCGATGACTGAACAGCGTTCGGGCGGGTACAGGTGTCATGCGATGAAAGACTCGACGCCATGTCTACGCCTGGTATGACCGACACCGACCCGTCTGCGGGCGACGACGGCGGACTGGCCGACAACGCCCTGCAGCATGGCGACGAGGACCCGATGATGGGAGCACAGCGCCCGAAGCGCCGTCGCTGGGGACTGCGGGTGATCGGCATCGTCGCGCTTGCTGCGCTCCTCGTTGCGGGAGGAACGGTCGGTGTCCTCTACTGGCGATTCCGTCAGATCACCCGGCGTGATCCTGGTTGCCTCGATCAGGGCAAGAACGACTGCACCCCGCTGGTCAACGACAATGCTGCGGTATCCACGATCGCCATTCCGACGAATGGCAACCAGGTCATTACGGTGACAAG
>JAYTFI010000553.1:0-2073 GCA_043734485.1 Acidimicrobiales bacterium
ATCGCACACGGCGAAGCTCCTCGGCGATCTCGGTGCGCAGGTCGTCTGCGTCGAGCCCGACGGCGGCGCACAGATGCGCGCCAACCGGGCGCGCTGGGCCGCATACGCCACCTCGCGCACCACGGTCCCCGCCGGTTCCGGTATCGCCAGGGAATGGCTGGCTCGCGCCGACGTGCTCATCGAGTCCTCGGCAGACGCACCGCTTGTCGCGCATCCCGAGCTGCTCGCGCCAGGTGCGCTCCATGTGCAGATTTCCCCGTTCGGCTCGCATGGCCCCTACGCAAGCTGGCAGGGCGCGGACATCGTGGATCAGGCGATCGGCGGCTACGTCTACCTGTCGGGCTCCCCGGTCCGCGAGCCACTCCAGGGGCCGGTCGGCCAGGCCGCGCTGGCAGCCGGGGTGATGGCCGCGATCGGCGTGATGGCCGGGCTCCACGCGCGCCGCCAGGGCGTCGGCTCGCAGACGATCGAAGTCACGCACCACGAGGCACTGGCCGCACTGCACCAGTTCACCGACGTGCGCTTCAGTCATGCCGGCAACGCGCTCACCCGCATGGGCAACCGCTATGCGGGCCCGGGCAGCCCGATCGGCATGTACCGCGCCTCCGACGGGTGGATCGCGTTCACGGTGGCGACCGCCGAGCACGGCCAGACACTGCTGGACGTGACGGGCCTGACCCATCTGCTCGACCTGCCGGGGGTCACCTCGGTGACCGATGTGATGATCGATGCCAGCATCCTCGACCCGGCGCTCAACGGTTGGCTGGCCGAGCGGACGGTTGAAGAGGCGGTGGATCTACTGCAGGCGGTCCGGCTGGCGGTCGCACCGGTGCTGTCGATGCAGGCGTTGCTGAAGGACCCGCAGCTCGCCGCACGCGAGTGGTGGAGGATGACGGAGGTCGATGGCCAGTCGGTCACCATCCCGGGTCCCCCGTTCCGGATCGACGATTGGGAGTGGAACGCCTGCGCGGCACCAGGCCCCGGAAGCGTCGCTGTTGCTCCTGCCCCGCGTTCGAGTGCGTTGGCCGCGGCGTCGTCGGCCGGCACCGGGCCATTGGTCGGCATCCGCGTCCTCGACCTCACACGCGTCTGGGCCGGACCACTCGCCGCCCGCTCGCTGGCCGAGCTCGGCGCCGATGTCGTGATGGTGGAAGCCCCGTGGGCCCGCATGCCCCTTGAGGTCCCGCAGTCGTACGTCGACGCCTGCCACTTCTTCCCCGACGATCTGGCCGGTGAGCATCCGTGGAACCGCAACGGCTTCCTGAACAAGTTTGCGCTCGACAAGCGCTCCGTCGGTCTCGACATCGCCTCGGCGCCCGGGCGGGAGGTGTTCGAACGGCTCGTCAGAACAGCCGATGTCGTCATCGAGAACTACAGCCCACGAGTGATGCCGAACCTCGGGCTCGGCGAAGACCGTCTGCGCGCATTGAATCCGCACGTGATCTACGTGACCATGCCCGGCTACGGACGGACGGGTCCTACTCGTGACTACTCCGCCTACGGCCCGATCCTCGACTCCCACGCCGGTCTGTCCACGCTCATGGGCTACCCGGAGCTGGACGCCTGGAAGTGCGGCATCGCATGGCCCGATCCGGTGGCCGGCATCCACGCAGTGTTGGGCGTGCTTGTCGCCTTGTGGAGCCGTGAGCAGGATCCCGAGCGGCGCGGCATGACGATCGAGGTCGCGCAGTTCGAGACTGCCGTTTCCATGATCGGCGACCGGCTCGTGCAGTCCCAGCTCGACGGGTTCGACCCGCCACTCCCTGGCAACCGCAGTGCCGTCTGGGCGCCCCAGGGGGTTTATGCGTGCGCAGGGGACGACCGGTGGCTGGCGCTGACCATTCCGGACGACGCTCGGTGGGCGGCGTTGTGCGGTGTTGCCGGGCTGCCCGCACCATGGTCGGCATGGGGAGTCGAGGACCGGCAGAAGCATCACGATGCGATCGACATCGCAATTGGGGCGTGGAGCCTTACGCAGTCGCACCGGCGAGCTGCCGAGGTATTGCAGGCCGTCGGCATCCCCGCCGCACCGGTCGTCGATGGCCGCGACATGGTGAACGACCCGCATCTGCA
>JAYTFI010000554.1:0-1838 GCA_043734485.1 Acidimicrobiales bacterium
GTGACCGCGGCGTCGGGAGCCTGGCCGATCGTCGCCGCAGCCGAGGGCAAGAGCTCCTTCGCCGCAGGAGTGCTGCGCACGACAGACGCAGCAGCCAGCCCGGCACCACCGGCCGACGCCCGCCCAGCCGAGTTCGACGGACGGCTGTTGCGCTACCGCGACCTCTCTCCCGCCGAGGGTGCCTCCCTACCGACGAAGCGGGCCGATCGCACCCACCGCGTCGACCTGACCGGAGGGATGATGTCGTACGACTGGGGAATCGGCGGGGAGTCCTACCCGAAGAGCACGCCCCTGGAGGTGCATCAGGGCGAGCGCGTCCGCCTCGAGTTCCGGAACCAGTCGATGATGTGGCACCCGATCCATCTCCACGGCCACACCTTCGCGCTCGCCGACGGCGGGGCACGCAAGGACACTGTCAACGTGCTCCCCGGCGAGACCCGGATCGTCGAGCTCGACGCCGAGAATCCGGGTCAATGGATGCTGCACTGCCACAACACATATCACCTCGAGCGGGGGATGGCGACCGTCCTGGCGTACCGTCGATAGCTGCATTGGCGGGTATGCCAGCCATGGCTCAACCGCAACCAGTGAAGGAATCCCTCATGGCGAACGACACCCGACTGGACACCGACGTAGGTCTGAGTGCCGAGGCATGGTTGTTCCCGAACCCGGCGACGCCCTGCCCCCGTGTTCGCGTCTCGTCATGAGGGATTGGCCCGTGGCTGCGGGTTTCCCGAACCCGACGATCAGTGCAGTGGGCGGATGCGGTCGACCGTTGGGATTCGCGACGCTGACGGGCAGGAGGTGAACAACGTGAAAGACACGAACAACGCCAGCATGCGCATCGGCCGTCTTGCCGGCTTCCCACTTGACATGCACTGGAGCGTCTTGGTCATCGCATCCCTCCTCACGTGGAGCCTTGCCACGGTGTCGCTGCCCCACAGTGCCCCCGGTCACGCCTCGATGACGTATTGGCTGGCCGGAGCGGCCACCGCCGTCGTGTTCTTCGGATCGCTGCTGGCCCATGAGCTGTCCCACGCGCTGATCGCCCGCCGGGCCGGACTCGAAGTGCGCAGCGTGACGCTATGGCTGTTCGGCGGCGTGGCGTCGCTCGGCGGGGACCCGCCGACACCGGCCGCCGACTTGCGCGTCGCCGCAGCAGGGCCCGCCGCGAGCCTCGCGCTCGCCGTAGGGTTCGCTCTCGCCGCCGCCGGACTGGACGCCACAGGGTCCGCCCACCTCGCTGTGAGTGCGTTGTGGTGGCTGGCCGGCGTGAACGTGGTGCTCGGCTTGTTCAACCTGCTGCCGGGCGCGCCCCTCGACGGCGGCAGGGTTCTGCGGGCCCTGCTGTGGCGCCACCACGGCGACCGCCAACGAGCGGCGCTGACCGCCACCCGGGCCGGCCGCTTCATCGGCGGCGCGCTCATCGCGTTCGGGGTGCTCCAGTTCCTCTACGGTGCCGACGCCGGGGGGCTGTGGCTCGGCTTCATCGGCTGGTTCATTCTAGGTGCCGCTCGCGGCGAGGAGAGCGAGGTCCTCGCCGGTCGCGCGTTGCGCGGCTTGTGCGTCGGCGACGTCATGACGCCGATGCCGGTCACAGCCCCGGGTTGGGTCACCGTCGAAGAGTTCGTAGAGAATTACCTGCTCGGCGGGCGCCATTCTGCCTTCCCTGTTGTCGCGGCGGACGGCACCGTCACCGGGCTCGTCACCCTCGCCCGGTTACGAACCGTTCCACCCGCCGACCGGGCCACCACTCTCGTCGGGGCCGCCGCGATTCCCCGATCGGCCGTTCCGACCGCAACGCCTGCTGAACCGCTGCTCGCGCTGCGGGCTCGGCT
>JAYTFI010000555.1:0-4044 GCA_043734485.1 Acidimicrobiales bacterium
TCGGTGCGTCCAAGGAGCCGCCAAGGTCAGGGAACGGCGCCGGCCCGGGCACGCCGTGTGCGTGGTCGCTGTCGAACGTCATCTGATCACCGGTTGCAGTGAAGTCGACGAAGCCCGAAGTGGCCAGCTTGACCCCCGGCTCCTCGCCCGCGTCGACACCGGGCAGCGTCCGTGACATGCCGCCTGCCTGACGGGTCCAGAAGTTGACGACGCCGCGGACCTCTTCCTCGGAAACGAAGTTGCCCTGCACGCGTAACGGGACGTTCGACGACACGGTGACCATGAGCATGTCGCCCTGCCCGATGAGCCGCTCGGCCCCGGGCGAATCGAGGATCACGCGCGAATCCGTAAGCGAACTTACGGCAAAGGCGAAGCGCGAGGGCACATTGGCCTTGATGAGCCCGGTAATGACGTTCACCGACGGCCGCTGCGTGGCGATCACGAGATGGATCCCCACGGCCCGGGCTTTCTGGGCGATGCGGCAGATCGACTCCTCGACGTCGCGTGCGGCCACCATCATGAGGTCGGCCAGCTCATCGACGACGACGAGTATGTAGCTCAGCTTCGAGTGTTTCGGAGCCGGAGGCAAGCCGATGCCGCCTGCGGGGTCGTCCGCAATTGCGTAAGCAGAGCCATGCTGTTGGGCATAGGGATCTTCGAGGTCGCCCTTCTCCACTGCGGCGTTGTAACCGCCGATGTCGCGGAAGCGCAGCTTCGCCAGCATCTCGTAGCGGCGCTCCATCTCGTCGACCGCCCACTGCAGCGCATTGGCGGCCTTCTTCGGATTTGTCACTACCTGTGTCAAAAGGTGCGGCAGGCCGTTGTACTGGCTGAGCTCGACCATCTTCGGGTCGATGAGGATGAGTCGGACCTCGTCGGGCGTCGAGCGCATGAGGATCGACGCGAGCAGCGAGTTGATGCAGCTCGACTTGCCTGAGCCCGTTGTACCGGCTACGAGCACGTGCGGCATCTTCGCCAGATCGACGATGACCGGCTTGCCGTCGATGTCCCGGCCGACGGCGACGCTGAGCGGGCCGGTGAAGGCCTTCGCGTCGGGCGTATGGAGCACATCGCCGACGGCGACGAGCTGGCGCTGACGGTTCGGCACCTCGACGCCGATGGCCGACTTGCCAGGAATCGGGGCCAGGATGCGCACGTCAGCGGTGGCCATCGCGTAGGCGATGTCCTTATGCAACGCGGTGACCTTGGCGACCTTCACTCCGGGCGCGAGCTCGAGCTCGTAACGGGTGACGGTCGGGCCGACGGTCATGCCCACGAGGCGGGTCTCGACACCATGTGCCGCGAGCGCTTCTTCGAGGGTGCGGCCACCGGCTTCGACCGCCCGCTTGTCGATGTCGATGGCCTTGCCCTTCTTCAGGAGGGCACGGGGCGGCAGCTTCCAGACGATGGCGGGCTTGGCCGACGGCCGGTCGACAATGCCGGGCAGGGGCACGTTCTCGGTATGCGGCTGGTCTTCGGTCCATACCGGCTCGGGCGGAAGCGTGATTGGTACCCGCGCCGCCGTCAGCGATGCGTCCTCAGCCGCAGCGAGGTCGATGACGGCCCCGTCCGCACCGACAACGGTGCCGTTGGAGCCCTCGCCGACGGACTGACCCGACTTCTTGCGCGGCTTCTTCGTCGGGGTAGGGGGCTCGTCGGGGCCGTCGTTGAAGTCGGGCAAACCAAGCACGTCGTCGTAGCCGGGGACGCGGTAGCGGGCACCGTCGTCCTCACGGCCGCGCCATCCGATCCGGTCTGACCGCCGTGCCGTCGGGTGTCGCCGTGCCGATTCCCGGGCCTCGACGTCACTGCCCCGCAATGACAAGAGCGCGTAGACCCCTCGCCGAGCAGCCGCGCCCACGGGCTGGATGCCGTCGGCAGTGCGGTTGACCGCATCGCGCACTCGCAGACGCAGCAGTATCAGGCAGCCGAGCAGACCGACGAGGCTGAGCACGAGGACCGCACCCCACGTAGCCAAGACCTTCTGCAGCGGTTCGCCGATCGCCGCGCCCAGGAGACCGCCAGCTGTGCGCAGAGTGGCGAAGGTCGAACCCCAGGCCGGCCCGCCGCTGCGCAGGTGGAGGAGTCCGGTGGCGGCGAACACGAGGAAGGCCGAGCCGATGACGACCCGCACCGGCTCCTCCCGAGGACGTCCCCGCACGAGCACGTAGCCGACGGCGATGAGCGCGAACGGGACGAGGACCCGGCCGGTGCCGAGGAGCGCACCGGTGCCGGAGCGAACGGCGCGGCCGAACGGGCCGGTGAGGTCGAAGAAGATGCCCAGCCCGACCAGCACGCCACACAAGATCAGGACGAGGCCCCAGACATCGTCGGCCTGACGACCCAGGTGCTCGCCGAAGAAGGCCCGCGTGTTGGCGAGAGGCAGAGGACGCGACGGAGCGCGCCGAGATGAGGGGCGTGCTCGGCCCGACGCCGAAGAACGGCGGGCCGCCGCACCGCCCGAGCGTGGGGAAGTCCGCTGGGAGGTTGGCACAGTGCTCGAACTGTACCGGACGGGTCTGACGGTCAGCCGTCCTCCGACGGTGCCATCCCACAATCCGTCGAGGACATTCGACATTTCTATGAATTTTTATGGTGTTTCATGTTATGGTGAGCCAATGGAGCTCGCCATCGTCAGCGTCGCCAACTCGCAGCAGGGAGTCATCGGGCGCCGCCAGGTGCTTGCGCTCGGTTTCAGCGAACGCCAGGTCGAGCGTCGGCTCCAGCGGGGCGCGCTTCAGCACCTCGCCCGCGGCGTCTACGCCCTTCGCGGCTCGACGCCCACATGGGAGCGCTCGGTGGTCGCCTCGTGGGTAGCTACCCTGGAACGACAGCACCCTGGCGCCCTGGCCCTGCGCACAGCGGGCGCACTGCACGGTTTCGCCGGACTTCCCCGGTCCGGATCGCCGCAGCTCGTCGTCGCAGACGCCGGGCGTCATTCCAACCCGTTCGGCTCGGTCATGCGACGTCGCGACCTCGAGCCCGACGACATCGACCGCCACCACCTCGGCGTCCTGATCACGAACCCTGTTCGAACCGCCCTCGACCTGGCCATGGAGGACGGCCGGACGGGACGACCCGAGCGGGTGATCGACGACGCGCTCGCGCACGGAAAGGTCACGATCGACGCGCTGTGGGACCGCTTCCAGCGCATGGCCGACCGCGGCAAACCCGGCACCGTCCATGTCCGGCGGATCCTCCTCGACCGGCTGCCGAGCGCACAGAACCACCCGAGCGCACAGCACCGCCCAACCGGGTTGTTACTGGCGCGCGCCCGCGCAGGATCGCCGGAGGCCGTCAGACTTCGATGACGACCGGCACGATCATCGGCCGCCGTTTCGTACGCTCGCTTACGAACTTGCCGGTCGCCGTCCGCACGATCTTGCGCAGGGCCTCAGGATCGCGGGCCCCATCGGTGATGGCCTGCTGCAGCTGCTTGCGAATGACCTCGGAAGCCTCGCCCAACAGCGTCTCCGCCTCCGGGGCGTAGACCCAGCCGCGGGTGATGATCTCCGGCCCGGCGATGATGGCGCCGCCCTGGTCGTCGATCGTCACGATCACCACCACAACGCCTTCGTTCGAGAGGACCTTGCGGTCGCGCAGCACGCCCTCGCCGATGTCCCCGACGATGCCATCGACGTAGAGGAACCCGGCCGGCACGGTGGGGCCGAAGTCGATGCCCGCCTCGGTGAGCTCGACGGAGTCCCCGTCCTCGCAAAGCAAGATGCTGTCCGGCTTCACCCCCATGTCCATGGCCAGCTTCGTGTGGTGGGTGAGGTGGCGGAACTCGCCATGGATCGGGATGAAGAACTCGGGCTTGGCGACTGACAGGAGTGTCTTGAGCTCACCCCGTTTGGCGTGCCCGCTGACGTGGACCTTGGCCTGGCCCGAGTCGATGACCTCGGCGCCCAAGCGGGTGAGCCCATCGACGACGCGGCTCACGCTCGTCTCGTTGCCCGGGATGGCATGCGAGGAGAGGATGATCGTGTCGTTCTGGCCGATCTTCACGAACCGGTTGTCGCCGTTCGCCATCAGCGCGAGGGC
>JAYTFI010000556.1:0-1732 GCA_043734485.1 Acidimicrobiales bacterium
AAGTCGGTCGGCACCGTCACGTACACGCAGCTGTGCAACGAGCGCGGTGGCATCGAGTGCGACCTCACGATGGTGCGCACGGCACCGCAGTCCTGGTACGTCGTCACCGGCGCGGCGTTCGGTGCGCACGACATGGGCTGGATCCGCGCCAACTCGCCAGACGACCGTTCTGTCATCATCCGGGACCTGACCTCCGCACGGGCCGTGATCAACCTGTGCGGTCCCGGGTCGCGGGACGTGTTGGCCGAAGTGTCCGAGGACGATGTCAGCAACGCTGCGTTCCGCTACGGGCGGGCTCGCGAGATCACCATCGGCGCCGCGCCGGTGATGGCCATCCGCATCGGCTACGTCGGCGAGCTCGGCTGGGAGCTCCACATCCCGACGGAGTACGCGCTGCATGTCTACGAACTGCTCCGGGCTGCGGGCGAGCGGCACGGCATCATCGACGTCGGCTACCGGACGATCGACACCATGCGGATGGAGAAGGGCTACCTGTACTGGTCGACCGACATCACCCCGGACACGACGCCGTGGGAGGCCGGCCTCGGCTGGCGCGTCGACCTGAGCGAGACGAAGGGCGACTTCCTCGGCCGCACTGCGCTGGTCGCGCAACGCGAGGCGGGGGTGACGCGTCGGCTGTGCACGTTCACCCTCGAGTCGATGGCGTACCCGGTGAGCGGTGAGGCGATCATCCGCGACGGTGAGGTGGTCGGGTTCACCACGAGCGCGAACTTCGGGCACACCGTCGGCAAGCCCATCGCCTATGGGTACCTGCCGATGGCCCTTGCCGATGGAGCGCGGGATGACTTCGTGATCGAGGTCTACGGCGAGCCGATCCCGGCCGTCCGCCATCGCAGCGCGCTGTACGACCCGGTGGGGGAGCGGCTGCGGTCGTGAGCCACGACCCCGTTGATCTGCGCGCCTACCTTCAGCGGGTGCCGGTGTTGCGTGACGCCGACCCGGCATCGGCGGTGCGGCTCGGAGGCCTGACGAACCGCAACTACCGGGTCGGTGCCTCGGTGCTGCGCATCCCCGGCGACGGCACCTCCGAGTACATCGACCGTGCGGCCGAAGCGGTCGCGGCCCGATCCGCTGCTGCGGCCGACGTCAACGCGCCCGTCGAGTTCTTCGATCCGTCCGACGGCCTCATGGTGACCCGCTTCCTGCCGGGCGCCGTCACGATGGACGCGCTCTGTTTCGCCCGTGACCTTGGCGCGGTGGCCCGCGCTGGCCACATCATCCGCCGGCTGCACACGGCCGCCGCGCCGTTCGCCACCGACTTCCGGCTCTTCGCCAAGATTGACGAGTACCGCGCGCTGCTCGCCTCGAAGGGTGCCACGCTGCCGGATGGGTACGCGGACCTGGCCGGCCTCGCCGATGAGACCCGCCGCGCATTGGAGCGAGCAAAGGTGTCACTGGTGCCGTCGCACTGCGACCCGCTGTGCGAGAACTTCCTCGACCTCGGCGACCGTATGTACCTGATCGACTACGAGTACGCCGGCAACAACGACCCGATGTGGGACCTCGCCGACCTATCTGTCGAGGGCAGCTTCACCGCCGAGCAGGACGAGGTGCTGCTGCGCGCCTACTTCGACGGTGAACCCTCCGCGAGCGACCTCGGCCGGATGGTCGCCCTGAAGGCGATGTGCGACCTGCTGTGGACGTTGTGGGGCGTCATCCAGCACGTCAACGGCAATTCGGCCGAGGACTTCTGGGCCTACGCCGTCGGCCG
>JAYTFI010000557.1:0-3567 GCA_043734485.1 Acidimicrobiales bacterium
CACCTGGCCGTGCAGTTCCACCCTGAAGTCACCGAGGTGGAGGTTGGCGCCTGGTCTGCTGACGACGGCGCGACGCTGGCCGGGCTCGGGCTGCGAGGGGACGACCTGGTGGCGGAGACGCGTGCGCGCAGCACTGAAGCACGCAGGCGGGCCGAACAGCTCTTCGATCGATTCCTGGTGCACTCCGGAATCATCGTCACGCCCGGTTGAGTTGAGATCGGCGCTTCGGTTTCTCTCCGGGCGGAGAATTTGCGAAGTCCACGTTCGCTTTGTCGCCGTGCGGAGCGAAAGCGAAAAGCGAAACCCGCGACCGATCTCGCCAGCGCACGTGAGGTTCAGTACCGCGTCATCAACCGAGGGTCGACCGGGTACGCCTTCGCCTCCACAATGGCCATCGCCATCGGCTCGAGCAGCGAAAAGAGCTCGTCGGCATCGTCGCCGAGCACGGCTACGACCCGCTGTACCTGCCGATCGGTCGCATCCTCCACCGACCCGCGCAGCGCCTCGCCGGCGTCGGTGAGCGTGTCGCCGTCGAGCAGGCCATCGGCCGACAAGCGCGAACGGCCGTCCGCGATGTCGTCGAGCGACCAGCCGCGGGTCAGTGTGTAGGGACCGATCGGGCGTCGCCACCAGAGCTCTTGGAGGATCTGCGCCTCAACCGCGTCGAGCCCGTGGCTGATCCAGGCTGCGATGTGCGAATCGCCGCGATGCTCGCGGACAAGGTCGGCCGAACGGAACAGGTCGCCGATGACCGAACCGGGACGGGGGAGCGACTTGAGGCCGGCATAGAGCATGCGGCCCTCGAACGGGGCGTGGTCGGCGCAGCGGTAGAGCAGCTCCGTGGCCCGTGCTGCGCCGGCTGGATCATCGCCGAGGATGCGGGTGAGGCCGGAAACCGTCCCGGCGAGCCGGGCCTCCAGGACGGCATCCACCGACGCCGTCGCCCATCCCTGCGCAACGAACGGCACGACCACGGCGGGGTTGAAGACGCCGAAGGCTGCGGCAATCACCGAACCCGTTACCTGCCCGAGGCAGCCGCCGCGGCTCACGAAGTACGACGGCGCCGGGGCCATGCCCGAACGTGGGGCGAAGCCGAGTGCCTCGTACGCCGCAGTCGTCTCGGGCAGGAAGTACACCGCGCCAGCTATGGGTTCGATGAGATCTCGGAGACGGCGGGCACGGAAGCGGAGCTGTTCGGTGGCGAGCACCGGCGCACCCTATGTGCGCGCCGGCGAAGACCGCCCGTCCAGATCAGGAATCTCGCCGCCGGCTATGTCAACCGGCACAGCGCGGCGCTACGCTCGCCGCTCGGTGCCCGTCACAGTGACGGCACGCGGTCGCAGTCAGACCCACCCGGAGACAGAAACGAAAGCGGAGCCGAGGAATGCCAGTAGCGGTAGACGTCGCCAGCGAGGTGACCGACGAGGTGGTCGAAGCCTTCGCCCGGCTCATCCCGCAGCTGTCCAAGTCGAACCCGCCGCCCACGAAAGCCCAGCTCGAAGCCATCGTCGACAGCGACGCATGCCATCTCCTGCTGGCCCGTGACGATGACGGCACCATCCTCGGCAGCCTCACGCTCGTGGTGTTCCCCATCCCGACGGCCGTCCGGGCGTGGATCGAGGACGTCGTCGTCGATGGGGCAGCCCGCGGAATGGGTGTCGGTGCGGTGCTGAACACGTACGCGCTCGACCTGTCCCGATCGCTCGGCGCAGCAACCGTCGACCTCACCTCGCGTCCCTCCCGAGAGGCGGCCAACCGGCTCTACCAGCGCCTCGGCTTCGAGCTGCGCGAAACCAACGTCTACCGCTACACGCTTTCGTGAGCTTCATGCCCGACCGCCCTCACCGCCCCGACCACCACCACGGAGACCGCCGCCATGGCTGACACCTTCACGATCACCGACAACCGCAACGGGAAGTCCGTCGAGGTTCCGATCAAGGACGGTGGCATCACTTCGAAGGCCATCCGCGACCTTGATCCGGGGCTGTGGGTCTATGACCCCGCCTACATGCAGACGGCATCGTGCCGCTCGACGATCACCTACATCGACGGCGACGCCGGCATCTTGCGCTACCGCGGCTATCCGATCGAGCAGCTCGCAGAGAAGTCGAACTACCTCGAGGTCGCCTACCTGCTCCTGAACGGCGAACTGCCGACGAAGGACCAGTACGAGACGTGGGCCTTCGACGTCACCCACCACACGTTCCTGCACGAGAACATGCGGAAGCGCTTCATGGAGGGCTTCCACTACGACGCCCACCCCATGGGCATGTTCGTCTCCGGCCTCGCCGCGCTCTCGACCTTCTACCCCGAGGCCAAGAACATCGAGGATCCGGCCAACCGCGAGAAGCAGATCCTGCGTCTGATCGCGAAGTCGCCGACGCTCGCCGCCTATTGCCATCGATTCAGCATCGGCCAGCCCACCACGTATCCCGACAACGGCCTCGACTACACGCAGAACTTCCTCAACATGTTGTGGAAGGTCGGTGGCGACTACGAGATCAACCCCGTGTTGGCCCGCGCCCTGGACGTGCTGTTCATCCTCCACGCCGACCACGAGCAGAACTGCGGCACGACGGCCATGCGGGTGATCGGCAGCTCCCAGGCCGACCCCTACGTCTCCGCCGCGGGCGCCGCCGCCGCGCTGTACGGACCGCTCCACGGCGGGGCCAACGAGGCAGTCGTGCGCATGCTTCAGGAGATCGGTCACGTGTCCAACGTGCCCAAGTTCATCGAGAGCGTGAAGAACGGGCAGGGCGGTCGCCTCATGGGCTTCGGCCATCGTGTGTACAAGAACTCCGACCCCCGCGCGACCATCGTCAAGAAGACGGCCTACGAGGTGTTCAAGGTGACGGGCACGAATCCGCTGCTCGACATCGCCCTCAAGCTCGAAGAGGCCGCGCTGAACGACGATTACTTCATGAGCCGCAAGCTCTACGCCAACGTCGACTTCTACTCGGGCCTCATCTACCAGGCCATGGGCTTCCCGATGGACATGTTCACCGTGCTCTTCGCCATCCCCCGCATGTCCGGCTGGCTGGCGCACTGGCAGGAACTGCTGGCCGACCCTGAGCAGAAGATCAGCCGTCCGCGGCAGCTGTTCGTCGGGGCCGACGAGCGCAACTACGTCGAGGTCGGCGACCGCTAAGCCCCCCGGGCAGGCTCAGGCCGGGTCGATCCGATACACCGAGCCAGCCTCTGAGGTCACGTACAGCTCACCGGCCGCGTCGAGCGCGAAGCTGGTCGGGCTCGTGACCTTCAGGCCCAGCCGCGTTGCCGCCGTTGGAGCCGCGGCATCGAGGCCGAGGATGTCGCCGGCGCAGTAGTCGGCGAACACGTACGTGCCGACCAGCGACGGGATCTTTCTGCCCCGGTAGACGAAACCGCCGGTGACGGAGCAGCCACCTTCGTCATGCGAGTACTCGTAGACCGGCTCGATCACGCGGGCCGGCTTTGCTCCACCGTTGAAGGCGTGCGCTCCCTCGCGCAGTCTCCAGCCGAAGTTGGCCCCGACGGTCGTCGCGGGCACCGAGTCGATCTCTTCCCAATCGCCTTGGCCGACGTCGC
>JAYTFI010000558.1:0-9688 GCA_043734485.1 Acidimicrobiales bacterium
GCACGCCCGCCGCTGCGGGAGGGCGCCGAGCCGCTCGCCCTGCCGTTCCGCTGCGACTCGTGCCGTGCCCCGATCGCGCCCTCCGATGCAGTGCCCTTCGTATCGTTCGCGCGACTGCGCGGTCGATGCCGTTCGTGTGCCGCGCCGATCAGCCGCTGGGACGTCGCCGCCGAGGCCGGCTCGGTCGCCGTCGGCGCGCTGGTTGGGTGGCGGATCGGTATGCGCGCGGAGCTTCCTGCGATGCTGCTGCTCGGACTCGTGCTGGTCAGTGTGGTCCTCGTCGACTTCCGCATCCACCGCATCGCCACGCGGCTGATCTACCCGGCGACGGTGGTGGGTGCGGCACTGCTGGCTGTCGCCGCGGCGCACGACGGGACCTGGGAATGGTGGAAACGGGCTGTGCTCGGCGGGCTGGCGGCGAGCGCGTTCCTCTGGTTGCTCGCGTTCATCGCTCCCAGTGGCATGGGCGACGGCGATGCCCGCCTGGCACTGCTGCTCGGGCTCTTCCTCGGCTGGCGCGGCTGGCGGCACGTGTACCTCGGCCTGCTTGCGGGCTTCCTCTTCGGTTCGATTGCAGGCCTCGCCATGATCGTGGCCCGACGCGGTACCCGGAAGTCGCAGATCGCGTTCGGCCCCTACCTCGCCGCCGGGGGACTGGTGTTCGTGCTCTGGCCGGGAATCGTCGACCGGATCATCACGTGAGGTGCGTCCCTCGCGACCCGCGTTGGGACGGCCGCCCGCCCGCCTGCCTACCCCTCCCGTAGACTCACGGCCGTGCTTCGCTACCTCACCGCCGGAGAGTCCCACGGCCAGGCCCTCACGGTCATCGTCGAAGGGCTGCCGGCCGGACTAGCCATCACGGTCGAGGACATCCAGTCCGAGCTCGGCCGCCGCCGACTCGGTTACGGTCGGGGCCCTCGCATGCGCTTCGAGCAGGACGACGTCACGCTCCTAGGCGGCATCCGCCACGGCCGCACCCTCGGTTCGCCGGTCAGCATCCACATTGCCAACACCGAGTGGCCGAAGTGGGTCGAAGAGATGAGCCCGGCCCCGGGGAAGACGACGAAGCCGCTCACCCAGCCCCGGCCCGGCCATGCCGACCTCACGGGCATGCAGAAGTACGGCTTCGACGATGCCCGCGACGTGCTCGAGCGAGCCAGCGCCCGTGAGACCGCAGCGCGCTGCGCGGCCGGCGCGCTGGCGAAGGCGCTCCTGGCCACGATCGGTACCGAGGTCATAAGCCACGTTCTACAGATGGGTCCGGCCCGGACCAAGTCCGAGCTGCGTCCGACTCCGGCCGATCTCGCGCAGGTCGACGAGTCGCCGGTGCGCTGCTTCGACGCTGCGGCCGAGGCTGCGATGATCGACGAGATCAAGGCCGCGGCGAAGGACGGCGACTCGCTCGGCGGCATCGTCGAAGTGCTCGGCTACGGCGTGCCCATCGGGCTCGGCAGCCACGTGCACTGGGATCGCAAGCTCGACGCCATGCTCTGCCAGGCGCTCATGAGCATCCAGGCGGTGAAGGGCGTCGAGATCGGCGACGGCTTCGAGGTCGCGGCGCGTCGGGGGAGCGACGCGCACGATCCGATCGTGTGGGACGCCGACACCGGGCGTTACCGTCGCGAGACCACACTTGCCGGCGGCATCGAGGGCGGTATGTCGACGGGTGAGCTGCTCGTCGCCCGCGCGGCCATGAAGCCGCTCGCCACGCTGAACCGGCCGTCGCTGGCTACCGTCGACATGGCCACGAAGGAGGCGACCGTCAGTTTCAAGGAGCGCACCGACGTCACCGCGGTGCCGGCCATGGGCGTGGTCGCGGAGACCATGGTGGCACTGGTCCTCGCCAACGAGGCGACCCGTAAGTTCGGTGGCGACTCGGTCATCGAATTCACCCGGAATCACGCGGCTACGAGCTCCGCGGCGGGGTGAGCCAACCCGGCGGTACCGACGCGCCCGATCCCGACCGTCACCTCTCGCTCGTCGGCATGATGGGCTCGGGAAAAACGACGGTCGGACGCATCCTCGCCCAGCAGCTCGGCATCGCGTTTGTCGACACCGATGCGCGGATTGTCGCAGAACACGGGCGTACCGTCGCGGACATCTTCGGGCACGAGGGCGAAGCAGAGTTCCGTGCGCTCGAGACAAGGCAGATCGAAGCGTGTCTGGGGGCGCGGGAGCGGTCGGTGATCTCCCTCGGTGGGGGCGCGGTGCTCGCCGAGCGCAATCGTGAGTTGCTACGCGCGCATAGCGTCGTGGTGTGGCTGCGGGCCTCGGTGCCAACGCTCCTTGCGCGAGTCGGAACGGGCACCAACCGACCGCTGATCGCCGCCGACCCCGTCGGGCGGATTGCCCGAATCGACCTCGAACGCCGTGACCTTTATGCCGCGACCGCCCACGTGGTCATCGATGTCGACGAGCTCCGCAGCACGCAAGTGGCCGACGGGGTGCGGGCCGCCTTCAGTCGCTGGAGGCCGTGATCCTCAACGGATCGAGGGATCGACCGGCCGGTGGGCCAGCGCGCTGGCCGTGAGTGCGCCGACGAACCAGGCCACGGCGGATACGACGAACGTCCACGTGAAGCTTCCGGCCCGGTCGGCGATCGTGCCGCCGAGCTGCGGTCCGACGGTCTGGGCCAGGCCGAAGAACAGCGTCACCGCTCCGAACGCGGCCCCGAATTCAGAGGGCCGAGCATGGTCGGCGATGTACGCGCCAATCACCGCGATGTTGCCGGCGAACGCGAAGCCGAAGCCCAGCGCACCGAGCATCACCCACGGCTCGCGGTGGGTGACAGGGGTGAGCACTGCGAAACCGGCCAACACGTACCCGGCCATCAGCGCCGGCCGACGCCCGATGCGGTCCGAGATGCGACCCATCGAGATCCCCCCGGCGATCGACGCAACACCGAACACGGCAAAGACGGCCGAGGCATGGGCATGGCCGAAATCGGCGTCCTTCTCCAAGGCGGCCACGACGTAGGTCGTGTAGAGGATGTAGCCGAAGCCGTAGCAGAAGTATGTGGCCGTGACGGCCCCCCAGCGCGGCACACTGCGCAACGCCGAGAGCCTGGGTTGCGAGCCACCGGGCGACGCCGGCACCCGCAGCACCAAGCCGGTCACGACCGTGAGCGCGACCGCCATGGCGCCCTCGATCCACCAGATCGGCCGCCACGCACCCTCGTCGCCGGAGATCCCGCGCCACACGTTCGTGAGCTGTGTGGCGAAGACGATGCCGGAACCAATGCCCATGCCGGTGAGCCCGACGGCGAGGCCGCGCTGATCGGGACGCAGCGCCCCGGTGACAAGGCCGACTGCGGGGATGAATGTGACTGCGCCGCCGACGCCGGCGAGCAGCATCCCGACGATCAACACGTTGAGCCCCGGCGCCGCGGCGAGGACGAGCAATCCGGACGTCGAGACGACGAGCCCGATCTTGAGGAGGATCTCGCCCCGCACCCGCAGTGAAGCCACGCTGACGGCGGCCGTGCCTGCCAGGTAGGCCCCGACGTTGAGGGTCCCCAGGTAGCCGGCCTTGCCGTACGACGTCAGCAGGTCCGCTTTCACCGCCGGTAGCAGGATCGCGAACGTGAAGCGCCCGAACGCCTGCACGCTCGCGCAGGCGAGCACCATGAACACGACGATGGTGCGGTTGGATGACCGCGCGCCTGCCAACGGAGAAGCGGGCTGTCCGGACACGCCGTGACCCTACGCGGACCTGTCGAATCGGGACACCTCAGTTCCCGCGCCGGGTGGGTCGAAAGCGCATCGGAACTTTTCCGATGTTCTTGGCTCGGCGCGGAACTGGGTGCGACCGGTTCACCGTCACACCCCGCAGTCATGATGTCCCCGGTCACCACGGAGGGCATGCGAGTATGCAAAACCAGAGACGGACAGTGGGAGCGCACGTGAAGGTCGGACGAACGCAGTCAGCAGCGAAAGCCCGGCGGCTCGGGGCGGCGGCGCGAGCCGCGGTCCTGGCGACGGTGCTGATCGGCGGTGCGATACCGCTCGCATCGCCCTCCCTGGCCCGTTCCACCTCCAAGACCGTGACGAAGGCCACCAACGCGGCGACCACCTCCAAGACCGTGACGAAGGCCACCAAGCCAACCACGAGCTACGACAAGCTCACCGTGGCCAAGCCCGGTCCGAACCTGAGCGTCGTGCTGCACTCGCCGACGGGAAAGCTGCGCTCGGTCATCGGCGCGACCGAGGTCCGCTGGCTGTTCGACCGGCCCGTGGTCGATCTTTCGTCGGTTGGATCGCGCCCCGACCCGACGCCCTACGTCACCGTCGATCCGCCCGTGCCCGGTTCGTTCCGCTGGCCGTCGACCAGGATGCTCGTGTTCACGCCATCGGCCGTGCTGCCCGGATCGACGGCCTACACGGTCACGCTCAACGGTCTGAAGGCACTCGACGGGACGACGCTCAGCGCGCCGGACATCACCCGCTTCGAGACCCCGCGGATCCGCTGCAGCCTTTACGACTCGGTGCTGCCGTCGTTCCGGGTCGTTTGCGACCAGCGCGTCACGGCCGAGAGCCTCGTGGCCCACACGCAGGTGTCATTCCGGGCCGTGAACGTGAAGGTGAGCCGCTACCAGCCGGCCCCGGCCGACCTGGCGAAGATGCGCACGGCGGACCCGACAGCAACGGCTGCGTTCGAGAAGTCGCTCGCCTCGTTCGACTCCCGCACCGGGGAGGTGCAATCCCTCACCACTTCCTTCATCGACCAACTAGCGTGCGACCCGGATAGCGCGACGTCGCCAGTCTGTTACAGGTTGGAGTCGTCGGGTCCGCCGCCGCTCGACTCCGTGGCGACCGTCCGATTCACCGCCGGCATCACCAGCCTCGACGGTCCGCTGCCCGGCGAGGCCCGCACCGACGGTCGTATCGCGCTGCCGCGCACGCCATTCGTGGTCACGAACCGGTGTCGGGTCGACTGCGACCCCGAAAATGGCTACAGCGTGAACGTCGTCGGCGGACCGTTCACGCCGCTCGGCCTGAACGGACTGCTGCGCGTCACCGATACGGCGGACCAGACGACGACCACGTTCACCATCCCATCGGATGTGCTCACCGACGACGATGTCCCGAGCGAGCTGCAGTATCCGTTCGGGCTCGGCTGGGCGAAGCTCAAACCCCTGCACACCTACGAGGTCCGGCTTGATCCGAAGGCCACGAACACCGACGGCATTGCCCTCGCCTACCCGTCGATCACCACGGTCTCTGTCGGACGCTTCTCCGGCTACGCCTGGTTCAACGGCGGTGAGCGGGTGCTCGAGTCGTCGACCACCGGCCTCTCGGTCCGGGTCCGCAACGTCTCGGCCTACGACCGCGTGCAGCGCCGGATCACCAAGGACGAGCTGGCCACCATGGTCCGCTCCTATGCCGGATTGCCCAAGGCCCACAAGCTGAACCTCTCGGCGGAGAAGGCCACCACCGTCGCCCTCACCCGGGCCGCCGACTCCGACGGCACCGTTGCTGTCGGCGTGAGCGCCAAGGTCGAACCGGGCGTGTACCTGCTCGCCATCCGGCCCAGGGCGTACGTCGCGAAGAGCGAGTACAACTCGAACGGGACGCCATGGTCGCCCGCCGACGAAGCCCGCGCCGTGGCCGCCCGGGCCCGCAAGAACTTCTCGACCGGGCCTACCGGAGACGGCTGGAGCAGTGCGCTCGTGCAGCGCACCAACCTCGCCGTCACCCTCAAGCGATCGCCCGCGAACGTGTTCGTGGCCGTCACCGACTTGAGCACTGGGGCACCGGTGAAGGGTGCCAAGGTCTCGCTCTACGGCATCGGGTCGAAGTCGTACTGGGTCGGGTCGACCAACGGCGACGGCGTCGTGATCGGCGACCCGGACACGCAGCCCGACTGCGGCTCGTGCGACGTGGTCGCGGTCGTGGAGAAGGGCGTCGACCTCGCCTATGCCCAGAGCATCTGGCGCGAGTGGGGCGATGAGCTGCCATACATCGGCTCCGACGCGAGCGGCGATACGTCGTCGTCCTCGTCGACGGTGGCGGCCCCCACGAAGGCGCCGGTACTCAAGCCCGGTGAGCAGCTCAAGGCCGCGCTGTTCGCCGACCGCGGCGTCTACAAGCTCGGCGAGACCGTCCGGGTGAAGGGCATGATCCGCACCGAGACCCCGGCCCACCTCGAGCTGCCGCAAGGTGTCGAGCAGGTGCAGGTCACCGTCACCGACGCCCGTGATGCGTCCGTGGCCAAGCGGGTCGTGAAGGTCAGCAACACCGGCGCGTTCAACACATCCTTCCCCGTGCCGATCGACGGCATGCAGGGTACGTATCGCATCGATGCGACGGTGGGCGAGAACGCCATCTCCTCGGCGTACTTCCTCGTCACCACGTACCGCAAGCCCGACTTCGTGGTCGACGTGAAGACCAAGAAGCCCTCGTACATCAGCGGCGACACGATGGCCTTCGACGTCGACGGCCGCTACCTCTACGGCGCGCCCATGGCCGGGGCACCCGCCGCGGGCACATTCACCGCGTCGAACACGTCGGTGAACCCGGTTGCCGACCATCCCGAGCTCAAGCTCGACGGCTACCGATGGGACTTCGTCTGCTACGACACCGAGGTCGACGCGTGCGGTCCGCAGCTCTATGGCGACGAGATCGGCAGCGCGAACGGTAACCTCGACCCGGTTGGCCATGCCACCGCGACGCACGAGATTGCCGTTCAGACCGTCCGGCATCAGCCGTTGTCGGTCGATTTCGAGTCGAACGTGACCGACGTCAGCCGCCAGTCATTCGCAGCCCGCGCCACGGCCATCGTCCATCCGGGTGACTTCTACCTCGGCGTGCGCCAGATCGACACCTACACCGCCGCCGGCCAGTCGATGCAGGTGGCAGTCGTGTCGGTCAGCCCGGACGGCAAGCTCGTCACCGGGAAGGCAGCTACGGCCACGCTCATCCGGTGGGACTGGGTGAACGTGAAACGCGACAACAGCGACGGCACATTCACGACCGTCGGGCGCTACCGCAAGACGGTCGTCGCCACGCAGCCGGTCACCACCGGGCCAGCCCCGGCCGAGCTCACCTTCACCCCGGACAAGGCCGGTGAGTACGAGATCCGGGTCGAGAGCACCGACGGTCGGGGCAATCACATCGAAGCCGGCGAAACGGCCTACGTGCTCGGCAAGAACTACGTCGCATGGCGCACGTCCGACACGCCGACGGTGAACCTCATCCCGGACAAGACGTCCTACGCCGCCGGTGACACGGCCAAGATCCTGGTGCAGTCGCCATGGCCGAAGGCCGAAGCGCTGCTCACGCTCGAGCGCAACGGCGTCCTCGAAGCCAAGCGCTTCAGCATCACGTCGTCGGCGTCGACCATCGAAGTGCCGATCACGGGTGACTACGCACCGAACATCTACGCCTCCGTCGTCGTGTTCAAGGGCCGTACCGCACCTCCGTCGAAGGACAACCCCGACGATCCCGGACGCCCACAGGTGCTGTTCAACACCGCCGAACTCCTGGTGCCGCTCAAGGAAAAGACACTCGACGTCAAAGTCACGTCCGACCGCAAGGACTACCTGCCGGGCTCCGACGCCAGCGCAGTCGTCGCCGTGCACGATGCGTCGGGCAAGCCGGCCTCGGGTGAGGCCACGCTGTGGGCCGTCGACGACGGCGTCCTTCGGCTCACCAACTACACGACCCCCGACCTCGTTGGCATGCTCTACCCCGAGCGGCCGCTGATCGTCGACACCGCGGACAGCCGGATGCGCGTCGTCGCGCTCCCATCCGCGGAAGACGACAAGGGTGGTGATGCGTCCTCGTCGCCCGAACCGGGTGGCGGTGGCGGCGAGGAGTCGACCGGCGACGGCATCCGCACCGACTTCCGAATCTTGGCGGCATGGTCGGCGACCGTGAAGCTCGACAAGGACGGCAAGGCGACCGTGCCCATGAAGCTCCCGCAATCCCTCACGTCGTACCGCATCATCGCAGTCGCCTCGAGCGGCGCCGACCGGTTCGGCGGCGGTTCGAGCAACATGCAGGTGCGCAAGCCGTTCTCACTCCTGCCCTCCCTCCCACGTTTTGTCAATCTCGGTGACACATTCGAAGCCGGCGCAGTGGTGCACAACGACACCGGCAAGACCGGCGACGCGAAGGTCACACTCACGCTGCCGGCCGACTCGCCTGTCACCGTCGACGGCCCGACCACCATCACCGTGCCCGGTCTTACCGACAAGCCGACCGAAGTCCGCTTCACGCTCAAGGCGACGAAAATCGGGTCGCTCAAGCTGAGCATGAAGGGTGTGCTCGGCGAGGCCGACACGCCGGATACGAGCGACGCCGTCGCTGGCTCGCTGCCGGTCACGATCACCCGCCGCCTCGAAGCGGTGGCCGCCTCGGGGACGGTCAAGGCGGGCTCGAAGGCGACCGAGCAGCTGCAGGTGCCGGGCAAGGTGTACCCGGATCTCGGCGGCCTCGACGTCACTGCTGCGTCGTCCGCGTTGGCCGGGCTGCAGAACGGCATCGCGTCCCTCGTCGAGTATCCCTACGGCTGCCTCGAACAGCGTTCGAGCCGCATCCGCGTCCTGCTCGAGCTCACGCAGCTCGACGGAACGTTCCCGCTTCCGGGCATTGCATCGGCCAACCTCAAGAACGTCATCCAGACAGAGATCCGCAAAATCGGCGACTACCAGACTGCCGACGGCGGCCTCGCCTACTGGTCCGGCGACGAGCGTCCCGACCTCTACCTCAGCCCGCGTGTCCTATTGCTGCTGCTCGACGCCCGTGCGGCCGGGTTCAAGCTCCCGAGCGGTCTCGTACCCCGGCTCACGCAGTTCCTCCAGGACCAGGTCGGCTCGCTCGGCGACGCAAACGCGAACGCCACGGGCGGCGACTCCATCGACGGCGGCGATGCGGGCGATGGGGGCGGCGACCTGTTCGGCCTCGAGCCCAACCGCGCCTTCATCAGCTGGGCGCTGGCCCGCACCGGGCGGGCCGAGCGGGCCCTTACCGACTTCCTCTACGAGGGCCGCTACGAGCTCTCCTTCACCGAGGAAGTCCATCTGCTGCGCGCCATGCTGGAGAACGGCCGGGTTGGCGACGAGCCGAACAACCTCTACAAGGACCTCTTGGCCTCGGTGCGTATCGAGGGCGATGAGGCTTCCGTCCAGAGTGAGTACGACTGGTCGTACTGGCCCGGCCTCTCGTATCTCGATTCGAGTCGCGTCGGCGACACGTCCGAGCTGCTGTCGCTCCTCGTGAAGACCGATCCGACCAGCGAGCTTGTTCCGAAAATGGCGCGGTGGCTGCTGGCGCAGCGCGAGAACGGCACGTGGAGCAACACGCTCGACGACGGCCTCGCGCTGCATGCGCTCATGGACGTGGCCCGCACGACCGAGGCCGTCGTCCCCGACCTGCAGGCGCAGGTGCTGGTCGGCACCACCAAGGTCCTCGACGAGAAGCTCTCCGGTCGCGACCTCACCACCCGCATGACGAGCACGGCAATCCCGAAGCTGACGAGCCTCACCGGTGGTGCCGCGACACCGCTGACGGTCATCGCGACCGGTCAAGGCACGCTGCAGTGGTCTGCGCGCTTACGGTATGCACCCGACCTGGCTTCGCTCACCCCGCTGGATGCCGGCTTCACCGTCGAGCGCACCTATCTGCCGTACACGAAAGCCGGTGTGAAGCGGGCGGCACCGGCGACGACGTTCAAGGCCGGTGACCTG
>JAYTFI010000559.1:0-4680 GCA_043734485.1 Acidimicrobiales bacterium
TGCCGGGCACCGTGCCCACCGGCACCGCGACGGTCAGGATGACGTTGGTCGAAGTGCCGCTCGCAGAGATGCTCGGGAGCGCAGGGAGCCCGGCCACCGTGAAGGTGATGGCGCCGCTGAACCCGACCGTCGGCGTGATCGTCACGGTGAAGGAACCGCTGGTACCTCGGGCGATCGTCAGTACGGCGGGTGCGGCCGTGAGGCCATAGCCGCCGGTCGCGCCGACACCGACCACGCTCAGCGTGACCGGGTACGAGTGCGTGACGTAGCCGTTGCTCGCCGTGACGACGAGCGGGTACGTGCCGACGACGGCCGAGCTCGGAACACCGAGAACGAGCGTGGTCGGGCCGAATGTCGGGTTTGGCACGAACTGCGCAGACGAGCCCGCTGGCAGCCCGCCGATCGACAGCGACACGGTGGCCGACGCAACGGTGACCGGCCGGTAGCCGACGAGCGTGCTCGACGACGTGCCCGGTGCCATCGTGATGGTTGCAGGCACGTCGAGCGCGAAGTCGGGCTGGTTCTGCACGTTCACAACCATCGTGGTCGTTCGGGCCTGGACGCGTGCATCCGCGGCGGTTGCCAAGACCGCGATCTGGTATCTCCCGTCGGCGGTGGTAGCGGAAGGTGTGACGTAGAGGACCGTTCCTGCCCGCGTCGGGTTCGGGGCGAAGTTCGCAGTTGTACCGGCCGGTAGTCCGGAGGCGCTGAAGCTGACATCACCGCCGTACCCGCCCGAGCGGTCGACGCCGATCCCGAACGCCGCCGTCCGGCCGGCACCGACCACAATCTCCGGATTGTCAGCGCGCAGACCGAACGACGCCACCGGGGACCCCGGTTGCGTGGTGCTCGTGTTCGCCGGCGGTGGGTTCGTCGGCGGTGGGTTCGTCGGCGGTGCGACGGCCGCCGCGCTGATCTCCAGATAGACCGCAACTGAGCGCAGCTTCGCCAGCGACCTGACCCGCAGAATGATCGTGGCCTTCGCGGCCGGTGCGTTCTGGGCCACGTGGACATCGAGCTCGTAGCGACGGTTGCCAAGCGACTGCACGTCGGCCGTCGCGCCGGCCGGGAGTCCTGCGGTCTCGAACGAAAGCGACCCGACGCGTCCCGTGCTGCTGAGCATGAACGGGTACTGGGCCGTCGCGCCGGCCGCGACACGCTGGGTCGGGAGCATCTCGATCGCGACGCTCGGACGTGCGGCTGCGCTGCTCGGGCTGATGGGCGCGAATGCGACCATGCCCGCTACCAACGTGGTTGCGATCAGCGCGGATGGGCCCGTCCAGCCCCGGCGACGATGACGCGACCGGGTCCGTCCCTGATCGCCCCCACATTTCAACGAAGTACGGCTCGGACGATCGATGTCTGCCATAGCAACCTTTCAAGGCGAATCGGAAGAGGTTGAACCGCAACGGCCGACTCGTCCGCTACAGCCATCGTCCGCTCTCGTGCGGTGGCTCAACAGGGCCTTTCGGCCTGAACGCAACCGGAATCGGACTCGGGTCAGTCGTGTCCGTGCGACCGTACGTTGCGGATGTCGTTGCCGACTTCCGCGAGCGTCTTCGATATCGCCTGGGACAAGGCCGAGCCGACATCTCGGACGTCGTCCTTGATCGCCGGATCTTTCGCAGCTTTGCGGAGGCCGTCGAACGCACCCTCGATAGATGCGGCGAGATCGCGAATCGCGTTGGTCACGTCGTGATCGTCGGACGACGATTGCTCGATGTGTAGCTTCAGCTTCAGTCCGAGCCCGTTCAGCTTCGTTCCGAACTCGTCCCAGCTCGTCGATGTGTTTGTGTTCATGGTGTCAGGGTGATGCGCGGATCATCGATCGCATAGGGCCTTTGGACTCGCAACTGACTGATTCTGTCGGCCGACCCGTCAAGAGGATGCGTCGATGTACCGCCCGGGTCACCGGGTACGACTCGGGGGTACTGCCGGTCGACGCGGCTTGATCAGGACGGGAACGGGACCTTCGTCCCTAGGCGAACAATACCCATGGGGGTACAGTCCTTCAAACGCTTCGAGAACGGAGAACTATCGTGAAACAGTTCGAATACAACGTTGGCGTGGAGTGGACCGGCAACGGCGGAGCGGGCACAGCGGGGGCGAAGTTCGGGCGTGACAACGAGATCTCGACGGCCCACAAGCCGACCATCATCGGCTCTGCCCCAGCGGAGTTTGCCGGTGACGGTCTTGGCTGGGCACCCGAAGACCTGCTCGTTGGGGCGGTCAGTCAGTGTCACATGCTGAGCTACCTGTTCCTGTGCTCCCGCGCCGGCATCGTGGTCGATTCCTATGTCGACCGTGCAGTCGGAACCCTCGACGTCGAAGGCGCCAGTGGCGGCAAGTTCTCCGGCATCGCACTCCACCCTGATGTCGTGATCTCCTTCGGAGACCCAGCAGCCGCCAAAGCGCTCCACATCGCTGCCTCGAGTGCCTGCTACATCGGCAACACGCTGAACTGCCCGGTTCACGTCGAGGGCACGGTCACGATGGCCATCTGACCCCTTGACAACCGCGTGACTGGTCTCACAAGGCCCATCGAAACCAGGAGAGACGTCAGTGGTCGCGACACGATCACTGACTCGTTATGAAACCGATTCACTGGAACAGTCCAATCACATCAAGCTCAATTTCCTCCATGAGCCGGATGAACCGGTCGAATCCGTATTTTCGAGCATTGCTTTTTCCGTTCAAGCTGATACGGCGCCATTCGACGGAATTGGCTTTGGAACAGAAGGTTTCAATTTGAAGCGCAAGGGCATCGGGCTGAGAGAAGTCAGCTCGAATGCCCGTTCCACCCAATATTTCCGCGAGTCCGGGAACTCCGCTGTGGAATACTGGGGCGCCCTCCAGTTGAGCCTCGACCGCTAAGAGTGAGAACGCCTCCAGTTCGGTCGAGGGAATCAGGACGGCAAGGCTCTTTCTAAGAATGGCTCTGACACCGTCTCGAGTTTGCCAGGGCAATGCTTTAACATAGGCCAAGGCATGTGTGCCAACATCGCCGTCAGAGATCACAAGCGGTACCGCGTTGCACCGAATTCTATTCAGTACCGGCAAGGCGAGTTGCAGTCCTTTTTCAGGTGACGATCTGCCAGCAAATAGTACATATCGTCTCTCAGATCTCGGCGGCAAAAATTCGAATTCGGAAGAACGGACGCCCCACGGTACGATTTCAGATTTCGATGCGATTGACAGACCGGATAGCCCTGCACAAAGTTCATACATTGCGAGCGTCGGAAATATTATCCGATCCACACGATCTGCTATTTCGATCATTGATCGAGCCTCTTCTGGGCTTCTAATCGCCGCGAGTAGATCGGTCCCATGACAAAAAGCGATCGCTGGAGTGTGATCAAAGGCCATCAATAACGCTGGAGTCATTCCAAACGCGAGATGCTGGAGATGGACAATGTCGGGTGCACGGTTCACTTGTTGTGCGACCAGATCGGAAAGTGCGCGGATATATCTGTCTCGATCGACCGAGTAGATCACCTGGTCTGGGTTTACCCATTTGACATTTTGTGTTCGACTTCTCGAACCATGTCTCGCCGGTAGCGTAAACGTCGTTGTTCGTTGCCTGAGGGGCCCAAATATGTAGATCTCCTCGAGAAGACGCATCGATCCACTGGGCGTTCCAAAAGGCAAATCGATACCGGTCACGACGGTGTTTGTTCGTGTCATAGCTGCCGCTCGCCTTCTCGACTAAGGTCGCATATTGACGGAGCATGGTGTATTGGTGGCCCAGTATAGCGTTTCGGAACAGCGAATCGATCGTCCGATAGCGGCCAGGAAGACGTTGTTCGTGGGTGGGTGCTGATGTAGTCGTGGGGTTCCACATTTCTGGAATGATTTCTTTGGGCTGTCGATCGACACTGCCGACGAGGGGTCGCCGGGGCTGGCTCGGGCTGACCGCGTTCCACGATCCGCTCCGGCCAGGTGAAATAGAGCCCTCCGGCCAGGCTGGAATGACTTTTGGCCCTGAGTGGGAGCGTCAACCGTGCCGGACTCTTGAACGGATCCGATGCTTTTTGATCATTCACCGACCAGGAGGGTTCCATGGCCCACACCATGACGAGCAGGCGCGCAAACGACCGGGAGGGCACAGGGCTGCTCTGGATGTTCGTGGGGGCGGTGTCGTTCCTGGCGCTCGCACTCGCCGTCGCCGCCTTCTTCTTCCCGTCCAGATCGGCGAGCGGGCCGGGCACGGCGACCGTGAAGGCGGGTGGCCCGAAGCGTGTCTCGGTGAAGCTGACTGAGTTCGCGATCAAGCCGTCGACGATCGACGTTGCGCCGGGAACGATGCTCACGCTGATCGTCACCAACTCGGGTGCTATGGCGCACGACCTGAAGATCAATGGCACCACCGGCACGAAGATGCTGCAACCGGGCCGCAGCGAGGTCGTCGAGGTCGGGGTGATCGAAGCCGACACGACTGCGTGGTGCACCGTCGCCGGCCATCGCGCAGCCGGCATGTCGATGCAGATCCGCGTGACGGGCCAGACATCGACTGCCTCGGCGGCGACGACGACGGCACGTATTGACGCGTCGGCCGGGTCCGCCTCGGCGGCAGACGCCGTGATCGACTTCAGCGCCACGCCGGGCAAGGGCTGGAAGGCATTCGACCCAACGCTCGCTCCCGCACCGGGTGGCACCGAGCACAAGGTCACATTCCACGCA
>JAYTFI010000560.1:0-7285 GCA_043734485.1 Acidimicrobiales bacterium
CGGCTCCCACACCTGTCGGCTCTGGCGGAGCGCCTCTCGGGCGACCGCGCGCCAGCGGGCCACGTTGCGCTCTGCCTTCGTCGGGTCCCAGGACACCACGGAACGTTCCGCCACGAAGGGGACGATACGGTCCACTCCCAGCTCTGTCAGCTTCTGCACGACGAGCTCGGGCTTGTCACCCTTGGTCAGCGCGAAGCCCACGCCGACCGGCGGTCTCGGCCGCGGAACGAACAACGACGCGGCTGTTGGTTCCAAGCCGGCTCCCCCTGTCACCAACCTGGTCGGCCTCCAGCCACCCCGACCATCGGTTGCGGTGACCACGTCGCCGGCGCGGAGACGAAGGACATGCAGAAGGTGATGGGCCACATCGTCAGGCAACGCGAGCGCTGACTCGCCCGCTCCGCCGATGTCGGCCAGCAGGACGTGCGCTTTCGCGCCTGCGCCTGCGGGCGTCGGCGCCAATGACGGGACCGGTTCTGTCGCGGGACCCGGTTCTGTCGCGGGACCCGGTTTGGTCGCGCCGCTCACGCCCTGACCGCGTCGCAGCAGGACCGGGTCAGCGGAAGGCCGAGCGGATCTTGCCGAGGAGGCTCTTGTCGGGCGGAGCCACCGGCTCGCCCCGCTCCTCGGCGAAGCGGCGCAGCAGCTCCTCTTCGGTCTTCGTGAGGTGCTGCGGCACGGTTACCTGGATGTGCAGGAGCAGGTCACCACGGCCGCGGCCGTTGACGTGCGGCACACCGCGCTCACGGAGGCGGAACACCCGACCAGTCTGCGTCCCGGCGGGGATGAGGAGGTCCTCGGAACCGTCGAGCGTCTCGTAGGCCAAGTGGGCCCCGAGGGTGGCCTGCGACATCGGGATCTCGAGCACGTGGACGAGGTCGGCGCCATCGCGTTCGAAACGTTCGTGGGCCTTCACCCGGATGTGCACGTAGAGATCGCCGGCCTGACCACCCCGGGGACCGGCCGCGCCCCGTCCGGTCATGCGCAGCGTCGACCCGTTGTCGACGCCCGCGGGAACATCCACCGTGTAGGTGCGAGCCTCGGTCTTGCGGCCCTCGCCCCGACACGTCGGACACGGCCGCTCGATGATCTGTCCCATCGCGCTGCAGCGGCCGCACGCGCTCGTCGTCATCATCTGGCCGAGCAGCGACTGGCGGACTCGGCGCACCTCGCCCGTCCCCTGGCACTGCGGACAGACGCTCGCCGACGTACCCGGCGCAGCACCTGTCGCACTGCACGACTCGCAGGGAACCGGCAGCCGCAGCGACACCTCGGTCTTGGCTCCGAACACGGCCTCCTCGAACGAAAGGTCGGCCATGGTCTCCATGTCTGCGCCGCGCGGCGGACCGGCAGGCCCCCGGGCGCGACCGCCACCGAAGCCGCCACCTCCGCCGAAGAAGGCCTCGAACAGGTCGCCGAGGCCAGCACCGCCGGAACCGAACGGGTCGCCCGCCCCGCCTCCGCCACCCATGCCTCGCAGCCCTTCAGGGCCGTACTGGTCGTACCGCTGTCGCTTCTCGGGATCCTTCAGGACCTCGTACGCGAGCGACACCTCCTTGAATCGCTCCTCGGCGTCCGGGTCCTCGCGGTTCGCGTCGGGATGCAGTTCCCTCGCCCTGGCCCGGTAGGCCTTCTTGATCTCCTCGTCGGTCGCCGTCCGCGTGATCCCGAGAAGTTCGTAGAAATCGTTCATCGGACGGTTCCGTGGCCGGACCGCGTAGGAAGCACGCCGACGTGTGTGGTGAAGTGTGTGGTGAAGTCGTTCATGGGCGCACACATCATCCCGCATGCGGGATCGATTCGCGAGCAACCGGAGCGCGCGTGCAGTCAGCCCTCGTGCAGGCGCTCCGTCAGACCCTCGGAGACCAGGTTCACCGCGGCCATTGCCTGCGGGTAGTCCATCCGGGTCGGTCCGAGGACGCCGATCGTGCCGGCTGGGCGGCCGTCGACGAGATAGGGGGCGACCACGACCGAGCAAGTGAGCAGCGATTCGAAGGCCTGCTCGTTGGCATGCTCGGTGCCGATCGAGACGCTGGCCGAGCGGTCGAGTGCTTCGCGCAGCAGGCTCACAACCACGAACTGCTCTTCGAGCGTCGCCAGCACCCGGCGGATCGTGTCGACCGTCTCGAAGGCCGACGCCATCCGTGACGCGCCGCCGACGAACACGCCCGCCGGATCACCGTCGTTGGCAGTTGCGGTGATCGCCCGCAATGCGACATCCGTGGCCGTGTCGGTGCGGTGGTCACCGGTCGGAAGAAGCGCGGCACCGCGGCCCTCCGCAAGATCGAGGACCGTCCGGCCGAACGCATAGGCGCTGAGATGGGCGCTTGCCGCACCAAGGTGCTGATCGCTGACGTCGCCGGGGATCTCGATCGTCGCCTTCTCGACCGAGCCGCTCCCGAGCACGACCACGACGAGGGCGACCGTGGTCGGCCCGTGCTCGCGCTGCGGGCCGGTTCCGAGCCCCACGATCTGGACCGAGCGCACGGCCGCCGCCTCCGCGGCCGGGCGGACGACGACAGCCGCGTAGTCGGTCAGGTTCGACAGAAGCCGCGACGTCTCGGTGAGGAGCTGCTCGAGCTCGCCGTGGGCACTATCGAAGAACTGCCGGATCTGATGGAGCTTCGGGCCCGGCAGACGGCCCGGGCTCTGCAGCGAATCAACGTAGAAGCGGTAGCCGCGATCGGTCGGGATGCGGCCCGCCGAGGTGTGCGGATGGGTGAGGAAGCCGTCGCGCTCGAGCGCGCTCATCTCATTGCGAATCGTGGCCGAGGAGACCCCGAGACCGGTGGCCCCGGAGAGGAGCCCGGATCCCACCGGCTGGGCAGTGGCGATGTGCTCGGCGACGACCGCCCGCAGGATCGTGGCCTTGCGGGCATCGAGCGGCGTTCGCCCTTCGACGGGTCGCGCCGAAGCGGTGGTCTCGGTCCGGTCGTCGTCGCCGGGACGCTCGTTCGTTTCGTTCGGCATGGCTCGCTTGGCAGCGTACCCACTCCCGGCGGAATGATGGCTTCCATGGCTTCACTTGCACTCTGGCCGCTCACCACGTCGTCCGTGCGGACGATCTGTCTCGGCACCGGCGTCACCAACCCGGTGACGCGCCACCCGGCCGTCACGGCGGCCGCGTTTGCCTCGCTGCAGGAGCTGTCACAGGGACGGGCGGCGTGCGCAGTCGGCCGCGCGACTTTGCGAAGCCTGACGACTGCGAATATCCGTCACGACCGCGTCGGCGAGTCGCTCCGACCGGCCGTACGATCCTGCGATGGCCAGACTCCCGACCACCCGGGCTGCCGATCGTGCGCGCTTTCACCGTGAGGACCACCGGGTCGGGCGTGCCGGCTGGCTGCGCGCCGCGGTGCTCGGTGCCGACGACGGGATCGTCTCGACGGCCAGCCTGCTGATCGGCGTCGCCAGCTCGCATGCGTCGCGGGGTGCACTGATGATCGCCGGGTTCGCCGGCCTGGCTGCCGGAGCGCTGTCGATGGCATCCGGCGAGTACGTCTCGGTCAGCTCGCAGGCCGACGTCGAAAGTGCGGACATCGCCCTCGAGCGTGACGAGCTGCGAGAAGATCCCGCCCATGAGCGGGCCGAGCTGGCGCAGATATATCGCGACCGCGGGCTCTCGGGTCCGCTCGCCGATGCCGTCGCAGACGAGCTGATGCTGCACAGCCCCTTGGAGTCCCACCTTCGCGACGAACTCGGCATCCACCCGGGGAACGAGGCCCGGCCGATGCAGGCCGCACTTGTCTCGGCGGCAAGCTTCACCGCGGGCAGCATCGCGCCGATCCTCGTGGCTGCACTGGCTCCGAATGGCGTGCGAGTGCCGCTCATCGCCGCGGTGGCGCTCGTCCTGCTGGCGCTGTCCGGCGCGTTGGCCGGTGCTGCGGGTGGGGCATCGAAGCGCCGAGCGGCGAACCGAGTGCTCATAGGCGGAGCGCTGGCGATGGGCGTGACGGCCATCATCGGACGGGTTGTCGGACACTTTGTCTGATGGCAGCAGGACCGGCCTCAGCGGCCGCGGACGGCGGCATAACGCCGCAGCGCCTCTTCCCGCTCGACTGCATGGTCGACGATTGGCGCCGGATAGCCGTCGGCACAACCGAACAGACCTCCGCCGCCGGCCTTCCACGGTTCGTGGATGTCCGCGTCGGCAAGACCCGTTAGCTCAGGAACATATCTGCGCACATACGTTCCGTCGGGATCGAACTTCTTTCCCTGTGACGTCGGGTTGAACACTCGGAAGTACGGTGCCGCGTCGGTGCCCGTCCCGGCCGTCCACTGCCACCCGTGCTGATTCGAGGCGATGTCGCCGTCGACGAGGTGCTGCATGAACCAGCGCGCGCCACGGCGCCAATCGAGGTGCAGGTCCTTCACCAGGAAGCTCGCCGTCGCCATGCGGACGCGGTTGTGCATCCAGCCCTCGGCAAGCAGCTGACGCATCCCCGCGTCGACGAAGGGATAGCCGGTACGCCCCTCACACCACGCAATGAAGTGATCGTCTGCGCGCCTACCTTCGTCGACCTGCATGGCCTCCATGCCGTCGACGAAGGCGTGCCGCGCCGAGTCAGGGCGGTGCCAGAGCACGTCGGCGTAGAACTCCCGCCAGCACAGCTCGGATCGGAACGTCGCCGTGCCTGGCCCGCCTCCGGGCAACAGGTCGAGGATCTGGCGTGTGTGGAGCGTGCCGAACTTGAGGTCGGGCGACAGGCGGCTGGTCGCGTCGGCGGCAGGGTCGTTGTGCTGCTGACCGTATGCGTGCAGATGTTCGGCCAAGAACGACGAGAGGCGCGCTTCTGCGGCCCGTTCCCCAGCCGTTGGAAGCAACGGTGCCACCCCAGGTGGGTCGACCGGAACGTCGCCGCCCTCGGCCGTCAGCCAATCGATCGTTCGTGCATCGATCGTCGGCCGCGGCTTCGTGCTGCCCAGTGCCTCGAGCCATCCCCGGCTGTAGGGAGTGAACACCTTGTACGGCGTCGCATCCTGCTTGCGGACCACGCCTGGCGCCACTGCGTAGGGGCTGTCGAGGGGCACCAGGCGACGGCCGGCCCGGGCCAGCGCGGCACCGACCGCGGCATCACGGTCGCGCCCGTACGGCGCGAAGTCGCCGGTGCAGAAGACGGCCACGGCCCCGACCTCCTCGGCGACCTCGGAAACGGTTCGCACGGCCTCGCCGCTGCGGATGACGAGCGGGACACTGTCGGTCCTGAGGGCCCGCAGGCAGCCGTTGCGGAATGCGAGCCGGTTGACCCCGCTCGGCCGGCTGAGCTGTTCATCGAGCACGAAGAGCGGGAGCACCCGGCCACCCGTCGAGCGGGCCGCGTCGAGCGCTGCTGTGAGTGCCGGCTGGTCGGCGAGGCGGAGGTCGCGGCGAAACCAGAAGACGACGTTGCGATCGGACCCGGGAGGCATGGGCCGCGATGGTGGTCGAAGCGCGCCCGCTACCGGGAAACCGCGGATCTTCGCCGTACCGTTCGCTTCGCAGCCCAGGCCGAGAAGGTCGAGGCGACGACGCCGCGCGCAGCAACGGTGATGAGCACGATCGCGGCCTGCAGTATCTGGATGAACTCGGCCGGGATGTCGGCCACGATCTCCATACCGATGGCTCCGGTCTGCAGCGCCGAGAACAGCAGTCCGTAGAGCAAGACGCCGAGGATCGCGTTCACGGCCACGACCGCGATCATGACCCCGTCCCACCCATAGTTCCCGCCAAGACCCTTGACGAAGCGATGTGGACCGGCCATCAGCAGCATTCCGCCGGCCAGGCCCGCGAGCCCACCCGTGAACAGCATCACCGAGGTGACGTTGCGATCGACATCGACACCCCCGAGCCGAGCGAACAGCGGGGCCTGGCCGGCCATGCGCCACTCGTAGCCCTCGACGAAGCGGTGGACTACGACCCACGCGACGCTGAACGCGCACAGGCCGACGAGGATGCTCGTGTTCCAGGTGCCGACTTTCGGCATCCAGCCATGCCGGTCGATCGCTTTCGTCGTCACCGATCCGGCAGACGGGTCCTGGAGCGGTGATGCGATCGCCCAGTCGGTGAACAGGCGTCCTATCTCGTTGAGCATCAGCGTGACGATGAACTCGTCCATGCCGAAACGCCGCTTCACGAGCGCCGCCACTCCCGCCCACAGCGCACCTCCGAGCACCGACAGCCCCAGCAGCAAGGGGATCTCGACCAGCGCTGGTAGGTGTACGTACAGTCCGCCGACGGTAGCGAAGAGCACGCCTATCAGAAGCTGCCCGGGTTGGCCGAGGTTGACCGGTCCGGACGAGAAGGCGATGGCCGCGGACAGCCCGGTGAGCACGAGCGGCACGGCATTCGCCGCAGTGGTCGAGGTCTTGGCCGACGAGCCGAGCGAGTAGCGCAGCAGGGCGCGGTAGCCCTCCAACGGCGGATAGCCGAGCACAGCGGCCAGCAGGGCGCCGAACAGCAGGGCCAGCGCCAGGCCGACGAGCGCGCTGCGCCACGAGCGCTTCGCAATCACGGGCGCGGCACAGCTGTAGCACCGGCGGGTGCTGTCTCGAGCATCGCCGACCCGAGGATCGCCTGCGTCGCATCAGCCGACGCGACGTCGAGCACGATCAGCCCGCGGCGCAGCACCACGATCCGGTCGCTGAGACGCAGCAGCTCGTCGAGATCGGCCGACACCAGAAGCACGGCGCGACCGTCGTCGCGCATTTGGAGGATCCGCTCGTGGACGTACTCGATCGAACCGACGTCGAGCCCTCGCGTGGGCTGGTCGAGCAGCACGAACGGCCGCTCGATCAGCAGCTCGCGCCCGAGGATCGCCTTTTGCTGGTTCCCACCCGAGAGCGAACCGAGCGGCTGGTCGATCGAGCTCGACGCAACCGCGAACCGGGTACGGACATCCTCAGCGAAGCGGCGGGCGTGGCGACGATCGAGCCACCGCCCACGCAATCGGGAGAAGCCGGCGGTGAGCCGATGATGGGTCATCGTCGTGTTGTCGACGATCGACGCCGTCGGTGCGCCGCCCTCGGTCTTGCGATCGGCAGGCACGAAGGCCATCCACCGACGCCGGCTCAGCACGGTGGCATGGGTGACGTCGTTGCCGTCGATGACCGCCGTCCCACGGATGCTCGGCCGCGACCCCGTGACGGCGGCGACGAGCTCGGACTGGCCGTTCCCTTCGACCCCGGCCACGCCGACGATCTCGCCCGCCCGGACGGTGAGCTCGATCGGTCCGACGTCGGGTAGCCCGGGCCTGGTCGGCACAGTAAGCGCACGTACCACCAGCACCGGCGCGCCCGCCAGCCGTGG
>JAYTFI010000561.1:0-2807 GCA_043734485.1 Acidimicrobiales bacterium
AACCGGCTGCTGTTCGCACAGCATGTCGAGGCGACGATCTCGCGCATGGCAAGCGATGCACTGACCGTGTCGCTGTCGTTCATCGACCTCCATGGGCTGACGGAGGAACGCCAGGCCAATGGTCCCCGCGTGGCCAACGACTACCTGTTCCTGCTGGCCAAACGGCTGGAGGCGACGATCCGCAGCATCGAGATTGCCGGCCGGATCTCCGGCGATGTGCTCGGCGTGCTGAGCATCAACTGGCTGTTCCCCGACGACCTGCCGATCGTCGCCCATCGGCTGCTCGACCGTCTCGGGGAGCCGCTGGCCACCAAGGACGGCAGTGAAGTCAGCGTGCCGATGCGTCTGGGCACGGCTGTGGCAAAGGCGAACGAAGGCGTCGAGGACCTCTTCAGCCGGACCTGGAACGCGATGGCGGCGGCAAAGGATTCGCCGGACCGGTACGAGATAGACTTCGGTTGATCGACGGGCGGGACCGGGCCGCCGGTTGGTGTCTACGGGCGTTTGGGTGGTGACACGGTCTTCGCCGGGTCACGCTCGACAATGCCGTCAAGCGCGGCATCGATAGCAGCCATGACCGCTGGGTCGAGCTTCACGTCCGCCGCTTTGACGTTGTCGTCCAGTTGGCTCGGACGGGTCGCACCGACGATGGCGGAGGCGACGTTCGGGTTCTGCAGCACCCAGGCGACACCGAGCTGCGCCATGGTGAGGCCGGCCTCCTCTGCGATCGGGCGCAGCGCCTGGACCTTCCCGAGAACTTCGTCTTTCAGGAAGCGCGAGATCATGTTCTTCCCGCCGAGCTCGTCGGTGGCGCGCGAACCCTCGGGCGGAGGCTCGCCCGGCAGGTACTTGCCCGTGAGCACGCCCTGAGCAAGCGGCGACCAGACGATCTGCGACAGCCCCTCGCGCTCGCAGGCGGGCACGACCTCGGCCTCGATCACCCGCCACAGCATCGAGTACTGGGGCTGGTTCGAGATGAACGGCACATGCAGCTCCCGGGCGAGCGCGGCGGCCGCGGTGATCTCGGCCGCCGTCCACTCCGACACGCCGATGTACAGCGCCTTGCCCTGCCGGACGACATCGGCGAACGCAAGCATCGTCTCCTCGAGCGGCGTCTCGTTGTCGTAGCGATGCGCCTGGTACAGGTCGACATAGTCGGTACCGAGCCGCTTCAGTGAGCCGTCAAGACCTTCGACGATGTGCTTGCGGCTGAGACCCCGGTTGTTCACGCCACGCCCGGTCGGCCAGAACACCTTGGTGAAGATCTCGACACGGTCGCGGCGCTGATCCTTCAGCGCCTTGCCGAGGACGACTTCTGCCTTCGTGCCGGCATAGGCGTCGGCCGTGTCGAACGTCGTGATACCGAGCTCGAGTGCGCGTTCCACGCATGCGAGGGCAGCATCCTCTTCCACCTGGCTTCCGTGGGTGAGCCAGTTCCCGTAGCTGATGGCGGAGACCTTGAGACCACTGTGACCGAGATTGCGAAACTCCATGGGCAGAAACCTTAGGTTGGCCCCGACGTGTGCACCGCTTCGACCTGGCCCGCATCACGGCCGCCACGGTCCCGGGCGTGACTGGATCTCGTCCGCCGCCTGACGAGCCGAACGCCGTGTTCCTCACCGATGGCGGACAGCCTGTCGAGTTCGCCGCCGACCGGCTGGTCGCGTTCCTCACTGCCACCCGATCATCGCTCGACGTCGCCATCTACGACGCCCATTTCGGTGTCGATCACCACCACATCAAGCGACCAGATAGTACGCGCGCGGGTGCCCGACCCCTGACCCGCGGCGGCGGGTCCCGCCGCCATGTCAAAAGTGGATGACCGGGCAGGTGAGCGTGCGGGTGATCCCTTCGACGAGTTGGATCCGCGACACGACATTGCGGCCGAGCGTGTCGAGCGACTCGGACTCGACCTTGACAATGACGTCGTACGGACCGGTGACCTCTTCAGCGCTGATCACACCGGCAATGGCGGCCACGCCGGACGACACAAGAGAGGACTTTCCGACGTCGACCTGGATGAGGATGTACGCGCTGACCGACATTGGCAACCTCCGATTGGGGGAACGCGCAGTGTAGGGCGGCGCTGCACGGCCCCCCATCGCGAAATCATCGCGGTCGCGTGGAGCTGCTGCCCCTTCTCACAACACCGGCACGGCGAGGACGCCCACGTTCGCGATGCGGCGGAGCCATTCCTCACGGGGCGGCGATCCGACCGGCGTGCGCACGACGATCTGCGCCATCTGCGCGCGAACCAGCGCGTGGACGGCATCCGTATCCCAACCGACCGCCTTCGCGGCGCCGACGTTGTACGCGTCGAGGGCCGCCTCGAAGGCGACCGCCGGGGCAAGCCGGAAGCGCAGGGTCCACCACAGCCAGGCAAGGTCGACCAGTGGGTTCCCCCACCCAGCCCATTCCCAGTCCACAAGCCCGCTGACGCGCACCCGACCCCCTGAGGCCGTCTCCCAGAGCGTGTTATGGAACCCGAAGTCGCCGTGGACGAGCGCGACTCCCCGTCGGATCGCATGGTGGCCGAGAGCGTCGAGCAGCTCAGACCGCTCTGCGTCCGGGAGGCCAGCATGCGCCACGCGGACCGCCACTTCGTCGGCGCGCGTCGACAGATCGAGCGACGGGTCCGTCACTGGCGTCGGCACCGCAGAGTGCACCCGTCGAAGAAGCCGGCCGAGCAGCTCCCCATGGGCCTGTAGATCACCGATCTCGCGGGTCTGCACCAAACCCAGGCCCGGCTCGCCCGCAACGACATCCAGGAGACTCACCGTCCACCCATCCAGGTTCGTATGTGCACG
>JAYTFI010000562.1:0-7149 GCA_043734485.1 Acidimicrobiales bacterium
GGTGATTACCGACGCACCGCTGGATGCGGGAGGAACGTGACGCTCGCCTTCTTCTTCGTCGAGGCTCGCTTCAGCTCTTTCGTACGTGCGCGTAGGAAGTTCGCGAGCTGCTCGTAGACCAGCTCGCCCACCATTGCCGTGATCTCATCCGCCATCGTCTTCCACACCGGGTCGCGATCGATGAATGCATCGGGCGATTCGGTGCACCACCAATGGAACTCTGTTCCACCCGCGCCCCAGTCGCGACGCTTCCACTCCCGGACAGTAGATGTTACGTACCCATATGAATCGGTCTCGTCGATGCGCCGCAGGGGAAGCTGCCAGCAGACCTCAGGCTTCCAGTCGAGTGGCCGCTCGTCGGCCTCGAGCGCGGCACGGTGGAGCGCACATCCGGCACCGCCCGGGAACCCCGGTCGGTTGAGGAACACGCAGGCTTCGTCGATCAGCCGGGTGACCTGCACGCCGTCTTCGTTGCGAGCGGTGAGCCGGCGCGGACTGATGCGGTCGAACATCTGCCATTGCTCGGGCGTGAGGCGCGCAGCCCGCTCCTTGAGGTTCGTGAGATCGGCCGCGTCGACCATGTGGGCACCGTGCGAGCAGCAGCCCTGGGACAGCTCGGTCGTGTCGACGTCATGGGTGCCCTTGCAACCGCGGCCGAAGATGCATGACCAGCCGCTCGTGAGGAACGTGACATCGAAGACCCAGGTGCGATCGGCCACCGGGTCTTCGAAGCCGATCAGCTCGTGCATGTCCTCGGGACGGATGCGGTCGTTCTCGGCTTCGCTCACCTTGCGAACGTAGCGGGGCTGTGTCGATGGCGTGGCCGGCGTCGCCGCAAGTCGATTCAGCCGGCGCCGTGGCCGAATGCGAAAGCGAGGAGCCTGCGACGAGTGAAGCCATGAGCGCCCAGCGAGGCGCACGCGGCGGGTGGCGAAGCGAGCCCCAGCGAGCGGCGCCAGGGCCCGCCGCAAGTCGATTCAGCCGGTGAAGTATCCGCCGTCGGGATGCATGATCGTCCCGGTGACGTAGCTGGCTTCGTCGCTGGCCAGGAACAGCGCCATGTCGGCGACCTCACGCGGTTGACCGACGCGACCCAGCGCGATGTTGCCGAGCAGGTTCGTGCGGCGGTCATCTGGCAGCATCGAGAGGACCTGCGTCATGTTCGTGGCGATGAACCCGGGCCCGATCGCGTTCACCCGGATGCCCGCCGGTCCCAGCTCGCGGGCGCTCTTCTTGGTCAGCATCCAGACGCCTGCTTTGGACACCGTGTACGCAATGGGGCCGGCATCCGGATTCTTCGCGGCGATGGACGCAATGGTGATGATCGATCCCTTCGTCCCGGCGTCAAGCATGCGGCTGGCACAGGCCTGCATGGCGATGAGCGTGCCGGTGAGGTTCACATCGAGCACCCGCTGCCAATTGTCCAGCTCGAGCTCGACGAAGGCCCGTCCCGGCTTGTCGGCCAGTTCGAGCCCTTCGGTCACACGCTTCAGTTCGTTCTCAAGGTCTCCCGATCGGTACTCGCCGTGGCTGATGCCGGCCGCCGTGAGCAGCACGTCGAGCCCGCCGTACATCGTCAGGGCCAACTCGGCCATCGCGTGGTTGTCGTCGCGATTCGACGCCTCGACCCGTATGAACGTGGCCCGTCCGCCCGCCGCAGTGACCTGCGCAACGGTTTCGGCTCCGGGGGCTTCGAGCATGTCCGCGACCACGACGGCTGCGCCTTCCTCGGCAAAGCGCAATGCCGACGCCCGTCCGATGCCGTTGCCACCGCCGGTTACAACGGCGACTTTGCCTTCCAGACGACCTGCCATGTCCCCCTCCTCCGCTTCCAGTCGACGGCGAACATAGGACGCCCCGGGTCCGCCCGGCCAACCAACGCCACCACGGGCTCAGTATGTGTGCGGAAATGACGGTCGGCCGGAGCCCCCCAGCACCGGCCGACCGTCGGCCTGCCGCCAGTGACTACCTGACGACCAGTCTCGATTTGGAGCATACGCACGAACAACACCCGCTCTGGAATCCACGCCCACTCGCGCAGCGAAGACCGTTGCACGAACGGCCAACCGCAATGGGCGATACTTGGTAGAGACGTGATGGCTTCACCGTGCTTCGCACCGTGTGGCACCTGGCGACCCCGAGCCAATCGTTGCGACTCGAAAGGACTTCCCCGTTATGACACCGATGGTGCCGCCAGCGCATCCCCGCAGGTCCCGTCCGGCGCATTTCGCAGCCGTGTTGGCGATCGCCGTCGCTGCGGGCGCCTCCGTGCTCGGTGTTTCGGCGGCCACCGCCGACCCGAAGCCCGGCTCGACCGGCGCGACTGGTCCGGCCGTCCCGGTCACAGCACCACGGGCGCCCACGGCCCAGAAGGCGGCGACCACGAACAGGTCACCATCCTCGAAAGCCTCGTCGAGAGCCTCGTCGAGAGCCTCGTCCAAGTCGAAGGTCTCGGCTGCAAGCGGAATCGGCCAAGGGGCTAAGGGCGACAAGGTCGTCGAGGTCCAGACCCTCCTCCAGAACCTGAAGTTCGACATCAGCGACACCGGTGGCTCCTTCGGTGATCAGACGTATCACGCGGTCATGGCGTTCCAGAAGGTGAACGGCCTCAGCCGCACAGGTCGGGTCAGCGATGCAACGCTCGCCGCCATGCGCACTGCCGTCGATCCAGAGCCCATGCTTCCCAGCGGTGGCGCCGACCGCATCGAGATCGACCTCGAGAAGCAGTACCTGGCGCTGTACAAGGGCGGGACGCTCGACAAGCTCCTCTCCATCTCCTCCGGTTCCGGTAAGGATTTCTGTGTCCTCGATCCCGAGACCAACACGACTGCGTGCGACAAGGCCGTTACACCGGGCGGTTCCTTCCGGATCCGCAGCCGCATCATCGGATGGCGGGAGTCGAAGCTCGGTCTGCTCTACAACCCGCTGTATTTCAACGGGGGCATCGCCATCCACGGCGCGCCCAGCGTGCCCGGAACCCCGGCCTCCCATGGCTGCGTCCGCATCCCGATGATCTCAGCCGAGTGGTTTCCGGACGCAGTCGTGAACAACACGCCGGTCTACGTGTTCGGCGGCGAGAACCGTCCTGCGCCATTGAATGCCAAGGCCCCGTCCGACACTGCGCCAGCTGCCGGCAGCGCAAGCTCGACGACGGTTCCGTTGGCTACCCTGCCCGGCTCGGCGCTCCCCGTCGGAACGCCCACCTCGGTCGCACCGACCACCTTGCCGGGAACGACTGCGTCGACGGTGCCGGGCGCGACCACGACGACCTCGCCGGGCGCAGTCCCGTTGCCCACGACGCTCGGACCGGGCGTCACCAACCCGGCCACCACCCGCCCAGCGGCCACCCTGTCGACCACCGCCCCGTCGACCACCGCCCCGTCGACCACCACCCCGTCGACCACCACCCCGACGACCATACCCGGCGGCGCCAGGCTCCTCACCCCGCCGGCCTGATGCGCACCGAAGTGCTCGGGTTTCCCTGCGAGGACCACCGCGCACCGACCACGGGCGAGGTTTAGGCGAAGGGATCCGCGAACGGATCGACGGCAACGTCCGATCCGTCGCTGATCGACTCCGCATAAGGCTCGTAGCCGGTCTTTTCCAGCTCGAGCGCCAGTTCCGGCCCACCACTTGCCACGATCCGGCCTTTCACGAACACGTGCACCACGTCGGGCTTCAGCTCGGCCAGCAGCCGGTTGTAGTGCGTGATGGCCAATACGCCGAGGCCGTATTCCTGCGTTGCTCCCAGTACGCGGTGGCTGACGGCTTTGAGCGCATCGACGTCTAGTCCGGAATCGACCTCGTCCAGCAAGGCGAAGCGCGGGCGCAGCACACCGAGCTGCACGGTCTCGTTGCGCTTCTTCTCGCCACCCGAAAGGTCGACGTTCATGGCCCGGTCGAGGAACCGCCGATCGAAGCCGATGCGATCGGCCTCGGCGTGCATGCGATCGCGGAGAACGACCCGATCGACTGCTCCCCGGCCGGCATGGAGCGATTCGAACAGCACGTCTTCCATGTGCACGCCGGGGACCTCGGTCGGGTACTGCATGCCAAGAAACAGGCCGGCCTGGACCCGCTGCCACGTGGGCATGGCGAGCAGCTCGGTGCCGTCGATGGTGACGCTTCCTGAGACTCGTTCGTAGCCGGGACGGCCCATCAGCACATGCGCAAGGGTCGACTTACCCGACCCATTCGGACCCATGATGGCGTGAACCTCGCCAGCTGGCACAACCAGATTGACGCCGAAGAGGAGCTCGCGGCCAGGAATCGAAGCCCGTAAGTCCTCGATCACGAGGCGCGAGCCCCGATGGTCCGAGCCGGTGGCGAACGCGACCGACTGGACCTGTTGGGTGGGTGATGAAGGGCTCATGGCAGCTCCACGACGATGCCGTCGCCGACTCGCGCGATTGCGTACACGTGGACAGGGCGGGTAGCCGGGAAGGTGGTCGGCTCGCCGGTCTTCAGCGAGAACATGCTGCCGTGCTTCCAGCACTCGATCTCACACTCGTCGTCCCACACCGTCCCCTCGCTCAGCGACACGTCCGCATGGCTGCAGGTGTCGGCCAGCGCATAGAGGTCATCCACGATACGAACGACGGCGATGCGATGAGCCGTGCCGGTTGAGTCGACACAATCGAATCGGCGGGCCGAGGATGGAGCAAGTTCGGCGAATGGACACAGAACGATGGCGCTCATGCCGACCTCCGGCCGAACGGTTTCATGCCGACCTCCGGTCGAATTTGGCCTCGACCGCAGTGATGAGCTGGTCGCGCAGCGTCTCATCGGGAATGCGGTCGAGGAGGTCGGCGAAGAAGCCGAGCACGATCAGCCGCTCAGCGACATCGGCCGGCACGCCTCGGGATTCGAGGTAGTAGCGGTGGTCTTCGTCGATAGGTCCGACGGCGGAGGCGTGGCTGCACTTCACCTCGTTGTTCTCTATCTCGAGGTTTGGCACCGATTCCGCCGACGCGTTCGCCGAGAGCAGCAGGTTGCGATTGGTCTGGTTCGCAACCGTTCCCTTCGCATTCTCGCCGATGTGGATCAGCCCCGAATAGACCGACTGCGCACTGTCCTCGACCGCTCCCTTGAAGAGCAGATCGCTGGTCGAGTTGGGCGCAATATGTGACTGGACCGTGCGGAAATCATGCATCTGATGACCCTCGCCGAAGTAAACAGCTAACAATTCGTTGTGTGCGCCTCGTCCGATGATGCTTGCATCAGATCGCAAGCGCGCATATGAGCCACCGAGCGCGACGGCAATGGTGGAGAGTGTCGCGTCGTTTCCGGCCCGACTGGACTGCATGGCCAGTTGCCACATGCGTGGGCCGAGCTCCTGCACGGTCACGTAGCGGAGCCGGGCTGAAGGTGCGAGCAGCAACTCGGAGATCGGCAGGAAAAGTGAGAACACGTCGTCGGATGTGGCCCGCTCGATGACGGTGACGTCGCTGTTCGACGCGCTGCGCACGACGACACGGGTGCTGATCACCGCATTGTCGGCCGTGATGTGATGGTGGATCCGAATCGGGGTGCTGACGACGGCTCCCGCAGGAACGTCGATCAGTACAACGTCGCTCAGGGTCGTGACGGCCAGGAGGACCAGCCCGTCGAAGGAGTCGGGAACGAGTTCGCCGACCGACGAAACATCCGCGTCGGTAAGGTCGGCCAGGCGGCGGACGACAACACCGGCTGCCACCGCGTCGTTAGGGAGTTCGACCGAGCAGCCTGAGCCCGCGATCGACTGGAACCGACCGACATCGATCTGGTCAACCCTTGAGTAGCGCCAGATCTCTTCGGTCTGGCTCGGCAGTGCAACACTTGTCGATTGCTTGGCCGCGGCGGAACGACGGCCCGAGAACGCATCGCTGCCGTCGATGATCCCAGTGTCGTCGCGGCGGTGGTCGAGGAGGCGCGAGGTCAGGGGATTCGTCCTTCGTGGATCACCGGAGCGTGGCGCTCAGGCGGCTGGCCATCCTACCGGCGAGCGGCCTCTACTGGTTCCAACACCGGCTTGGCCATCGCCGCCGCGGTTCAGGACTGAGATTTCGTTCAGTTCTTGCGCCCGACACGGTCAAGTCGACCGGGTGGAGCGCCGATGGACTGGCTCGATGCATCATTTCTCGAGAGGGACGGGCTCGTGACCTACGTCGAACACATCCAGAATGGGGCCCTGCTCGTGGAGTCACCCGATGCACACGAGCCTTCACTGGCGAACGAGGGAAACGGGCCGTGGCCGTTGCTCACTCCGCCCGACCTTTCGACGCTCGGCGGTCCGATGCTGCCCAGCTCATCGCTTTTCACCGGCACCGACGACGACGACGACGACTTCATGGGTGATCCCGCGGGTGCGTTCGCGCTTGCCGAGTCCGAGTCCGAGTCCGCGTGGCGAGATGACGGAGCGTCGACGCCGACAGCGTGGGAGGGCCCGAGCCTGTCGAGTTCCTTCCTGCCGTCCGGTCTGTCGCTCGCCACCCCGCGGATCCTTTCCGTTGTCCCGGAGTCGGGCCCCGCCCATGAACCGCACGCCGACGTGGCCGCCCGGCGCGAGAAATCGCCATGTGCGCCCGAACCCGAGGGCCTCGGGGGCGGCACGCGAACGACAATCCGAGCTGCTGCGACTTTCGTACCGTTGACGTTCGCAGCCGTGGTCGAGCCGCAGCCGTCACGGAGTTTCCCCGCCACCGCGCTTGACGGGCAACACGAATCAAACGCCATGCAATCGAGTCCGGTGACGCCCATAGCCGCGCCGGTTTCGCTTGTTACGTCCGGTGATCAACTGTTTTCCCCCGTCGGCACCCGTGAGGCGCTGACGACTGACGACGCTCCCCCGACGGTCCGATCCCGCTCGGTGTTGAAGCGGCGGCGAACGAAGGCCCGGGCCGTCGCGGAGGCCGTCGCGCCACTCGATGGGCGCGCCACTCCCGAATTCGAGCTCACGTTCACCCATCTCGTTGAAACCACCCCGTCCACCACCCTTCCCTTCGCCGTGGCGGACCTTCCCCCGCTCGACGACCCCGCAGTCGACCGACGGCCGAACGCCACCGCACCGAACGCCACCGCATGCGACGAGGAAGTCGCTGGTCATGGCGAAGAGCCGAATACTGCAACGGTTCCCGTCCGCACGCGCCTCGGGACGCTGTTCGCGAAGGT
>JAYTFI010000563.1:0-8198 GCA_043734485.1 Acidimicrobiales bacterium
CGCTCGATGATTTGGTTTGTGACAGCGTCCATCGTCGTGCCCGTGAGGCTGACTCTCCATCGGGGACGATCACGGATTGTGTATGCGGCCGGTCCGCAATCGCGCTGTCTGAGGTCCGGGTTCAGTGCGCGCTGCTGGATGGTCGACCCGGCAGGAAACCGCACCGGGATTCAGTACTGGGTGCGGATGTCGCGCCCCGCCGTGCGATGGTCGTATTCGGGCATGGCAAACCTGTCTCCCACACGTCCAGGATCAGGTGACTGCACCGGGTCCGCGATAGGCGCGATGACCCAGACCCTCGAGCGACCCCGCCGCGTGAACAGAGACATGCGTGGCGCTTCGAGGGGTGCGGCCGCGGTCGCCGGCCCGCTCATCGAAATGCTCGTCGGTCCGGCGTCGGTACGGTTCGACTTCTGGGACGGAACGACATGGGGCCCGGCCAAGGGCGACACCACCGTCCGGCTGCGTTCCGCCGATGCGCTGCGGCGGTTCCTGTGGTCGCCGGGCGAACTCGGCTTAGGCAGGGCCTTCGTGGTGGGTGACATCGACATCGAGGGTGACATCGTCGAGGCGATCCGCGTGCTGCGACCCGGCGGGCAGAACCTGCGGGCTTCCGCGTTGCGGGCGCTGCCCCGAGCAGCCACCGCCGTCCGGCGTCTTGGGGCCATGGGCCCGCCGCTGCCGCCTCCACCGGAGGAAGCGCGACCCTGGGGCCGGCGCCACTCCGTGCAACGTGACGCCGAGGTCATCGGCCACCACTACGACGTCGGCAACGGGTTCTACGAACTCGTACTAGGCCCGTCGATGACGTATTCCTGCGCTCGCTTCGCCGATCCGGCCATGTCGCTGGCCGAAGCCCAGGCTTCCAAACACGACCTCGTGTGCCGCAAGCTCGGTCTCCACGAGAAGGCGGGATTGAGGCTGCTTGATGTCGGCTGCGGATGGGGGTCGATGGCGATGCATGCGGCCAGGAACTACGGCTCGCAAGTGGTCGGTGTCAACATCAGCCGGGAGCAGCAGGCGTCGGCGCAGCAGCGGGTCAAGGAGGCGGGACTCGCCGACCAGGTCGAGATCCGGATGCAGGACTACCGCGATCTCGCCGGTGAGCGCTTCGACGCGGTCTCCTCCGTCGGTATGTCCGAGCATGTCGGCTCAGCCCGTATCGGCGAGTACTTCTCGACGCTTGCGTCGCTCCTGGTCCCCGGCGGACGGTTGCTGAATCACGCGATCTCCTCGGTCGGCGGCTCGAAGCTCGGACGGCGGAGCTTCATGTACCGCTACGTGTTCCCTGACGGCGAACTGCTCGACGTCGGCCACACCGTGCTCGCCATGCAGGGTGCCGGATTCGAGGTGCGCGACGTCGAATCGCTGCGTGAACACTATGCGCTGACGCTTCGCGAATGGGTCGCCAACCTCGAGGAGAACTGGGATGCTGCCGTCGCCCTCGTCGGTGCCAGGCGGGCGCGGGTGTGGCGGCTGTACATGGCCGGCTCGGCGGTGGGATTCGAGGACGGTGGCCTCGGCATCCATCAGGTCCTCGGCACGGTCGCCAGCGCCGACGGTTTCAGCGGGATGGACCGGACACGAGACGGCTGGGCCACGGCGTGACGCTCGCTGCCTCAGGCCGCCATCCCCGGTGGTCGCCACCGCCTCGGGGTCGCCACCGGGGATGGCCGCCCGAAGCCGACAGGTGGCCGCATGTGGGTGTTGATCGGCCTGATGGCCGTGACGAACGCCAGCATCGGGTTCGCCGCGATGTTCGCCGGGGTCAACGGTCTCGCCACCGGGACCGCGGCTGTGCTCACCAACGCCCAGCCGCCGCTGGTGCTGCTGCCGGCGTGGTGGCTCTACGCGGGAGTGGATGACGCGACCTGTTCCCTGGACGGTGATCTCGTCGTACTTCGTGCTCGGTTTACCGAAGAAGTCGTAGTACGCGGCGAGATGGATCACCGAGGCGACATGGGCGCCGTGATGCTCACGGAGGGCACGAAGGCCGTCGCGCACGCTGTCATCGAAGATGATTTCGACAGACCCGTGCACGCAGTGCGGTGGCGAGGGTGTTTTGCGGTCGACGCCGACGACGTCGGCGTAGCGTCCGACGAAGCGGCGCATGACGGCTTGGCCGATCCGGCCGTTGGAGCCGGTGACGATGATGATCCCGCGGTCAGATGCCATGGACTACGGCGCCGTGTCGATCGGGGAGACGCGAACGAGCTTCTTGTTCACGAACTCCTGGATGCCCAAACCGGAGAGCTCACGTCCGTACCTGGAGTTCTTGACACCCCCGAACGGCAAGTCTGGTGCCGTCCAGGTCGGGTGGTTGACGAAAACCAGGACACTGCCGTCATGCGGGTTGCGACTGATACGTCATGATTGTCGCGTCTCCGCTATGTCCGTGAGAGCTTGTGGATGCTGACGGTGCCACAGCAAGCGCCTGAGTTGTCCGCAACCGGCAAGCTGGTTGTCTGATGATCCTGCAGCTGCTGGCGGGCTTCCTCGATCGGCTGGTTAGCCTGGCAACACGCGCCTAGGGGTCGCATGATTTCCGCGACGGGCACTTCCGAGGCGCGACGGTCTTCGGCTGCGACACTGCAGCACACGTCGTGCTCGGTGACGACACCGACCAATTCAAGGCCATCAAGGTCCGCAACGACCGGCGCGCAGCCGCAGCCGGAATTGCGTATCGCTTGCGCGGCGTGTGCCGTCGAATCCTTCGGCGTACAACACGAGGACGCGTCGATTGGCTCCATTACATCGCTACAACAGCTCATTCTATTGGGCTCCTTGGAGGGGTTGTGGACTACTTGAAAGCTTTGACAAGTGCTTTTGTCCGCAGCGATTTATAGTTTGGGGTTATTGGGGGAACCTCGCGCTGAATGCCGAATAGCTGGTAGACCGTCATCTGGGCGGCTCGCACGGAATACTCCACCGTGAAGGCGACGTCACCGGGGGGTCTCGACGAATTGGCTGATGAATGCGAGGTTCTTGTAATCGGAGGGCACCGACAGCGGCCGATCGCTGAGTTCACGTGGCATGAACATGCTGATGATGTACGGCATTCTGCATGGAATGCAGTTCGCGGATGCGACAGTCTCGCGATCGAATCGCGGGTGGACACAGAGTTCTTGCAGGATTTCCGCTCCATTGCACTCTGTCATTTGTTTGGATACGTCATTTGTTTGGATACGAAATTGCCAACCCTATCTGGATAGAGCGCGTATCCCCAGAACACCTGCACTCCGGCAGGCTGGCTGGGAAAGTGTGGCTGATGCGCCAGGACGTTGGACATCGGTGGTCAGCATTCGCCCACCGCGCAATGAGTACCAGCGCCCCGGGTCACCCCCCGCTGTCGAGACTGCCTCCCATGATGGGCTCTGCCTCGAGTATCGAAATGTTTTCGCCAGCGAATCCGCCGTCGCAAATCATAAAGGCGACGGCCGCTAGGGACCCGATGCTTCCGCCAACGAGATACGCCCTCTGTTTCGTGTGTTTGTTGTGCGGTGTCTCAGGCCTCGTTGTCATCCATTCGACGGTAAATGTCATCCATTCGACGGTAAATGTTCGGGTCGCTCCCTCCATCCGGCGCCATTGCCGAATCGCGCTGCTCGAAACCCGCAAAGGAACCGCCGGGGCGATGTCATCCGCTCCGGCGGGACTCCGCGAGGAAGCTGCGCAGCCGGGCGGTGTCGGCGTCAGTCCAACCGTCCGGCGAGGTGACGTTTGCCCAGCCGCCCACGAAGTCGAGGTCGTAGTTGTGGCCGTGCCCGGGCGCGGCATAGAAGCCGTTGACCAGATCGCCGACGCTCTGCACGCCAGTGATGATCGGGAACCAGCGGGCGCGGTCTGGGATGTCGTAGGCCTTGGGTTCCTCTGTCCAGGCCGGCGGTGACCACAAGGTCTGCAGGCCGAGCACCGAGACGGGGTCCGACGGATAGACGAGGTAGACGACTCTCGGTTCGGCCCAGGTCGTGTCGCGGCGAATGAGGTCGGCGCTTCGGGTGAACACGTGGGCGGCCTCGAAGCCCTGGTGGAACACTGGTCGCCATGCCGGGGACCCCGGTGCCCGCTCGCGAACCAGCTGGCCCCAGATCACGTTCGTCGAGACGGGACCGGCAAACAATGCGCCGTCGGTTCGCGCCACCAAGTTGGCAAGGGACGTGCGGGCATCGAAGCCGGCGAATGCGGCTTCCGCCCCGTACGAGCCGAGGCTCTCCCCGAACACCAACAGCTTGGGTCTGGCCGTGGCCGGCCGACGCGCCCACGCTTGGTACACGGCGTTGAACAGCACCGACCCTGCCGGCGCGGACGCCTTCCGGTCGATCAAGAAGGCGACCCAGCTTGGCAGGTAGGAGTATTGGATGCTCACGATGGCGGAGTCGCCGCCGTAGAGCTGCTCGATGGCCGTGGCCGCGTCGGGGTCGATCCACCCGGTGCCGGTCGCGGTTGCGACAACGAGTACGGCGCGGTCGAATGCCCCGGTGCGCTCGAGCTCGCGTACCGCGAGCGCAGCCTGCTCGTCGAGCGACGAGGCAGAGCGGGTCCCGACGTACACCCGGAGAGGGACGTCGAACTTCGCAGGGGTGCCGTGGGACGCGCGGAGTTCGGCGCGGGTGGTCGCGCCGGCGACGAAGCTGCGGCCTTGGCGACCGAGAGTGTCCCACGGCACCAACGACGCAGTGCTGCCCGACACATTCGCCGTCGTGGGGCGAACGATGCCACCGTCGGTACCGCGGTCGGAGGAGCTGTAGACGTTGTTGGCCCAAGACCTGAAGCTGTCCCAGACGACGTGGCGGACCACTAGCTGCGCCGCGATGGTGACGATCACCGCGGTCAGCACCACCGCGGACGGGCCTGACACCCGACGGTTGAACCAGCGATCGACGCTGCGGATCTGCCACCAGACGACACGGAACCCCATGCCGACCACGGCGATGAGCGCGGCCGTCGTCGCGAACGCCGGGACGACCTGCAGCGCCGAGATACGTGGCAGCTCGACAAGCCCGCGCTGGTTGTTCTGCCACCGTGGCCACAGCACGACCCCAGCGGCGACGGCCACCATGGCCGCCGCGCCGAGCGTTGCCCACGCGGCGCGGCGCACGCGCGTGCCGAGCTGCCAGTGCCGGCGGTCGAGAATCACGTGGACCAGCCATCCGATGAGGGTGCCGATGCCATAGCCGACGACCACGCACACGGCGCTCACTGCGGTTTGAACGATCCAGCTTCTCGGCAGCATCGACGGCCACAGCGAGAAACACCAGCACACCAGCGCCACGGCGAGCCCGGCGAACGGCGGACGGTGCGCCAATGCGCCTCGCAGCGAGCCCATGGCGGGTCGGGGCGCGTTGGTCAGGTCTGGACGCTGCAGCCCATGGGCGGCGTCAACCGGCAAGGCGCCAGGCGACGACACCGAAGAGCACCCCGAGAGAGTTCGTCGCCCAATGCATGCCGACACTGGCCAGGAGGCTGCCGCTGCGGCGCCGTAGCTCGCCAGCCACGGCGCCGCCGATCGCGGTGAACCCGACGGTCGCGGCGACCACGAGCACCGTCGCAGCGCTGCCCGTGGAGCGGAACGCATCGCCGACGCCGCGGTTGGCGGAGGCCAGGTGCAGCGACGGTAGGATGTGCCAAAGCCCGAACAGCGCCGACGAGGCGATCAGGACGCGCGTAGTCCTGGCGTGGCGGGCCATCATTCCCCACAGCACGGAGCGGAAGGCGATCTCCTCGACGACGACGGTCCCGGCGGGGATGACTACGAATGCCGATAGCAGGGCGCCACGCAGCGACAGGTGGTAGCGGTCGTCGAGGAACATGACGCGAGTGGTCGGCAGGAACACGCCGAGCACGTACACGCCTGCGATCACCGCCACGGCACCCGTCGCCCACTGCGCTCCCGAACCGAGACGTTCCCGGCCCAGCCCGAGCTCCGACCAGCTCAACCCGCTCCAGCGGGCGTACACAAGCAGCAGGAGCGCGACCACGGGGCCCACCCACGCGCCGACATCGAGCACATGCTCGGCCACGTTCACGGCGACGAGCATTGCGACGACCGCCAACGTCGCCAGGCCGGCGCGGCGCGCGGACGGCGCAGTACCGTGCGCACGCGACGCTCCCTCGCGACCCGGCCGAGACCATACGGTCATCGGACCCAAACTGCGACGCGACGCCAGTGTCCTGTTTCCCTCGTCGTCAGCCATCGCGTCACTCCCTCGGACGAGAGTAGCGGCGGCCCCTGATGGTCGCCGACACGCGCCCATCGAATCCACACGGCAGAGCGGTCCCAGTCGCACGCGGCGGGTGGTACCCGGTCAACCTGTTCAGGCCTTCGGTGCGCTCGGCTCCCGGGGCACCGTATTTGTCCGTAGCCGTGATCGGTAGCGCAGCCGGATGGCGAAGGGCCCCTCGACGTCCAATGTGGGGACGTGACAACCCAACTTTGCCGGCCGCGTTCGGCGCCAGGAGACTCAACATGACCGCTGTTTCTCGACCCGGAATCGGTGGCCGTCCCCGCTGGCTGAAGCCCGTCGCGATTGTTGTCGGCGTCGTCGTGATCATTGGACTCCTGTTCGTTGCGCCCTACAACGGCTTGGTGACCAAGCGGGCAGACGTCGACCGGTCCTTCGCTGATCTCGACGCGCAGCTCCAGCGTCGCAACGATCTCATCCCGAACCTCGTCAATGCCGTCAAAGGGGCACTCAACCAAGAGCAGACCGTCTTCGGGGACTTGGCCAAGGCCCGTCAGGCGTACGCCGGCGCCAAATCCGTGGAGGACAAAGCGGCCGCAACCAGCCAGATCGATTCCGGCATCGGACGCCTCCTCGTAATCGTCGAGGCCTACCCCCAGCTCCGCAGCAACCAGAACATCCGCGACCTGCAAACCCAACTCGAGGGCACAGAGAACCGCATCGCGCAAGCCCGACGCGACTTCAACGGTTCGGTCACCTCGTATAACGTCGCCATCCGCCGCTTCCCCCGCAGCCTCATCGCCGGTGTCTTCGGGTTCAATCAACGACCGCTGTTCAAAGCCGCCGCCGGATCGACCGACAACCCCACCGTCGACCTAGGCACCTCGCCGACGACACTGAAATGACCCGCCGTCTACTCAAGGCTGCGACCGTCGCCGGGGTGCTGCTGGCGATAGCTGTCCCAGCCCACGCGGCCTCGACCTTCCCGCCGTTCTCGCAACCCGTCGTCGATGCCGCCGGCGTCGTCCCAAGCGCCACCGAACAACAGATCGACGCGGAACTGCTCGATTACCAGACCCGCTCGGGCAACCAGATCGCCGTTGCCGTGGTCAAGACCACCGGGAATCAGTCGATCGAGAACTACGCCATCGACCTGGCTCGCTCCTGGGGAGTCGGCCAGAAGGACAAGGACACCGGCATCCTCCTCGTCATCGCCAACAGTGACCGCAAGGTCCGCATCGAGGTCGGACGCGGACTTGAAGGCGATCTCACCGACCTGCAGTCCGGCCGCATCATCAGCGAACGACTCGTGCCGCTGCTCAAGCGGGGCGATGTCGCCGGGGCCGTCCTGCAAGGTACCCGCGCCATCCGCACCGAACTCGGCGACACACAGGTGGCCGCATTGCCTCCGGCACTCGCTCCCGGCAAGGACAGCGGTGGGTCATTCGGTGGATGGCTGTACTTCGGCGCCCTGGTCGGGTTCGGCGCATTGGCGATCATCGGGGGCCGACGTCGCCGGGGCGGTCCCGGTGGCCGAGGAGGGTTGGGTGACGCCATCGTTTGGGGTGCTGCGCTTGCGGCCCTTGGAGGAATGGGAGGCCGGCGAGGCGGGGGTGGCTTCGGCGGCGGCGGGGGTGGCTTCGGAGGCGGCGGGGGCGGCGGCTTCGGTGGAGGGGGTGCGAGCGGTGACTGGTAGCACGAAACGCCTCACCCGTCATCAACACCGTCGCATCGTCCGCTCCGTAGAGGAAGCGGAGCGAACCACCGGTCTGCAGTTCTGTGTCTACTTGGGACCGACCAGCGACGACCCTCGCTCCCACGCCGAAGGACTTTTCGAGAAGGCCGGTTTGCATACGCGCCCGGCCATCCTTCTGCTCGTCTCGCCGGAAGCACGACGTGTCGAGCTCGTGACATCGGCTGAAGTCCGGGACCGAGTGAGCGACGAGACCTGCGCCAACGCGATCGCCGAGATGACACGCTTCTTCGCGAGATCAGACATTGCGGGTGGGATCGTCG
>JAYTFI010000564.1:0-1586 GCA_043734485.1 Acidimicrobiales bacterium
CGCATCAGCACGGCGTCGACCCATCCTCCCAAGAAGCCGGCTGCGGCGCCGACGATCGTGCCGACGAGCACGGCCGAGATGATCACGATCGCGGCGACCGGAAGCGAGATGCGGGATCCGTAGAGGGCGCGGATGAACACGTCGCGGCCGAGCGCGTCGGTGCCCATCAGGTGCGACCAGCTTGGTCCGAGCAGTCGGCCGCCGACGACTTCGGTCGGAGTGTGCGGTGACCACAGGGGGAGCGTGACCGCAACGAGCAGCCAGGTCGCGAGCGAGATGATGCCGATCAGCGACGGCCCGCGTAGCCATGGCGGGCGGGCCAGCTGAACGGTGAATGCGGGGATCGTGACCGCTGTCATGACAGGCGGATCCTCGGGTCGGCGATCGCGTAGATGACGTCCGCGATCAGGTTCGTGACGAGGAAGGCAACACCGCCGAGGATCGTCACGCCGATGATCGCAGGGAAGTCCAGTTTTCGGGACGCCTCGACGGCGTAGTTGCCGACACCGGGCCAGGAGAAGATCTTCTCGGTGAGAACAGCTCCCGTGAGCAGGAACGCAAACGTGAAGGCGACGATCGTGATCGTCGGCAGGAGAGCGTTGCGTAGAGCGTGGGTGTTGACGATCGTTCGCTCGCGGAGTCCCATCGCCCTCGCGACCTTGATGTACTCCATCGAGAATTCGTCGAGCAGGCTTGCCCGCACGAGCCGCGACACGATGCCGACGACGCCCCATCCGAGCACGCTCGCCGGCAGGACCAAATGCAGCAGCGCGGCCTTGAACGACTTCAGGTCGCCGTGCAGCAGCGTGTCGACGGTGAAGAACCCCGTGATCCGCCCGGGTTCGGTCGCTCTCGGGTCGAGCCGCCCTGGGCCCGGCAACCAACCGAGCCGCGAGTAGAAGATGTACAGCACCAGCAGGCCGGCCCAGAATGCAGGCAGCGACGAGCCGAGGAGCGCGAAGAATCGGGCGACGTGGTCGATCAGGGTGTTGCGATGGCGTGCCGCGAGCACGCCGAGCCCGACACCGAACAGCACCCCGATGCAGAGTGCAGCGGTCGTCAACTCGAGCGTCGCCGGAAGGCGGTCCCACAGATCACTGAGCACCGGGCGGCGTGTCGTGAACGACGTACCGAGGTCGCCGTGCAAGAGGTTCTTCATGTACTTGGCGTACTGCACGGGAATGCTCCGGTCGAGACCCCATCTCGCCTTCGCCGCGGCAACGATCGTCGGGTTGGTGAGGTTCCGCTCGCCGACGATCGAGACGAGCGGATTCGCCGGCGTCAACCGTGAGACGATGAATACGATCGAAGCGATGCCGAGCAGGAGCAGCGGCATGACGGCGACGCGGATCGCGAGATAGCGCTTCACGATCGGTGCCGTCTCACGAGTTCAGTGCCTCGGTCCGTTTCCGGTCGTCATCCCCTGGTCAGTCGAGAGAGGTCGAGGTTGCAGCAGGTGCTGTAGTGGATGCCCTTGATGTCGGACCGGCTGGCCAGGAACAGGTCGGGATTGACGATCGGAATGATGATCTGATCGGCGATCATCGCGTTGGCGAGCTTGGTGTACAGGGCCCCACGGGCCTTGA
>JAYTFI010000565.1:0-1811 GCA_043734485.1 Acidimicrobiales bacterium
GGATCCTGGCGTTCGAGTGGTGCGGCGACGGCGCTGGGCCGGGGGAGGCAGGCCAGGTCGTCGTCCTGGTCCAGGATGCGGTGCTCCAGGTCGCGCAGCTCCGGTTCGGGCTCCAGTCCGAGTTCCTTGACGAGGAGGTCGCGGGTTGCGGCGTAGACCGACAGCGCGTCGGCCCGCCGGTGCTCGCGCTCAAGCCCGGTGCCACCATCGATCGGGCAACCGTGGTCGAACACTGCGTCAGCCGACTCGCGAAGTTCAAGATTCCCTCCGACATCACCATCGTCGACGCCCTGCCGCGCAACGCCACAGGCAAGGTGCTCAAGCGCGAGCGCACGCAGTTCGTCGGTGCCGAAGCACCGAAGATCTCGTGACGACCGTCGCGAAGTCGGCCCGACGCATCTCGGCGCAGGCTGCGGCCGCACTGGTCCGTTCCGGTGATTGGCTCGATTACGGCGCCGTGCTGGCCCAGCCCGATGCGTTTGACAAGGCCCTGGCCGAGCGGATTGGCGACCTCCACAACGTGAACATTCGCGGGTGTTTGAGTACGCGACCGCGGGCGGTCGTCGAGGCCGATCCCGGGCGCGAGCACGTCTCGTTCTACAACTGGCATCTCGGCGGCTACGACCGCAAGCAGAGTGACGCCGGGTTGGAGAACTACATCCCGTGCAACCTCGGGGAGATCCCTGATTACTACCGACGCTTCATCGACCCGCCCGACGTAATGGTGATCAAGACGTGCCCCGTCGACGCCAGCGGGTACTTCAACTTCAGTGCCGCGAACCTCTGGCACGGCGCAGTCGCTTCGCGGGCGAAGATCGTCATCGTCGAGGTCGACCCCGCCCTGCCGTACGTCCACGGCATCGACAACGGGCTGCACATCAGCCAGGTCGACGACGTCATCGACAGCGGCGTGCGCAACCTCGGCATCCACACCGAGATGCTCACCGACGGCATCATCGACCTGTACCGAGCCGGCGTCGTCACCGGCTCGGCCAAGACGCTGCATCCCGGCAAGATCGTGTGCAGCTTCGGACTCGGTTCGACGGTCATCGCCATATCAGCGGTACCGGAGGTCAACTCCAGTTCATCCGCGGCGCGTATGCATCGAACGGCGGGACTTCCGCGACGACCACGAACGAGAAGCCCGAACGAACGGACTCATCCCCAGCTCGTTCGTGTGAGCAGCCCGCAAGAACCGATCGTCTGCCGGTGACGGCCATGGCGGGATGGGGGCAGGACCCAGCGCACTGCGTCGAGCGGCTGACGGAGCTGGCGGGACTCGGGGTGACCCGGTTCATCGTTGTCGGACCCAGTGGTGTGGACCCCGATGTGGCCCGAGCGGCCCGAGGACTTCTGGTCCGTCACGTCCTGCCCGCAGTACGCGAGGCTGCATGAACAGTGCTGTCCGGCCACACCGACTGGGCCAGGCCGACGTGGAACTCGACAGCAGGTGGGGGAGCAATGGAGTCGATCAGTGATATCTCGTACGGAAGACGGCTGACGGAGATCGCAACCGAACGTCCACACGAGGTCGACCTCGTCATGGTGGCCAACGATGGAACCGAACACGGGACATCGTGGCGCGAGCTGGAGTCTCGGGCGAATCAGATCGCACGTGAGCTTCAGGCCCTGGGCGCGGACGAAGCAAGCATCGTGGCGCTCGCCTTGCCGAGCTGTCTGGAACACATCCTCACCACTCTGGCGATCTGGAAGCTCGGTGCGACGTTGTTGCCGGTACGCCACGACCTTCCGCCGTGGGAATTCGAACGGCTGCTGAAAATGGCCGAGCCGCGCCTACTGGTGGCTGACGC
>JAYTFI010000566.1:0-2194 GCA_043734485.1 Acidimicrobiales bacterium
CAAGAGGTGACGCTCACGTTCGTCCCGAAGCTGATCGCCATTGCGCTCGTGATCGTCGCCGGCGGCAACTGGATGCTGGCCGAGCTCATCGGGTTCACCCGCCAGCTCTTCGAACTGCTGCCAGCCCTGCTGCAGCACTGACAACCGATCCTGCCCCGTGAACCAGGACACGATGTGCGCATAGCGATCGCGCCCGAGCTGCTCGTGGCCTACCTCCTCGCGCTCGCCCGCGCCTCGGCCTGGATCGCGATCTCGCCACCGTTCGGCAACAAGCTCGTACCCAGCGGCGTAAAGATCGGCTTCGCCGCCTCGCTCGCGCTCGTGATGGGCCCGACGCTCAAGGGCTCCGTGCCGGCATTCGACACCGCGCCATTCATCAGCGCGATCGTGATGCAGGTAGCGGCCGGCGCCGCGCTCGGCTACCTCGGGGTCCTGATCTTCAGTGCCGTACAGGGAGCGGGCAGCCTCATCGACCTGTTCGGCGGTTTCACCGCGGCCCAGCTCTTCGACCCGATGTCGAATGCCGGCGCCAGTGTGTTCGGTCGCCTTTATTACATGGTCGGCATCACCGTGCTCTTCGCCATCAACGGTCACATCCTCATCGTCCGTGGGCTCCTGACGTCTTTCGAGGCCGCGCCATTGACGTCGTTCTCACTCGACGCGATGCGTGCAACGGTGGTGACCGGAATCGGTCGTTTCCTGCTCTCGGCCATCGAGATCGCGGCTCCACTGCTGGCTGCGCTGTTCCTGGCCGAGGTCGTGCTGGGACTGCTGTCACGGGCCGCTCCGCAGCTCAACGTGATCATGCTCGGTATGCCCCTAAAGGCACTGCTGACGATCACCCTCGGCGGGATCGCGCTGCCGCTCATCCCCGACGCCACCCGCGCGTTGCTCACGATGATCATTCACGCCGGACAGCGCGTCACGTGAGACGGCATCATGTGAGACGGCGTCACGTGAGACTCGCATGAGCGAGCGCGACCAAAAGACCGAGGCGCCTACCCCGAAGCGCAAACGCGAGTCGCGCCGCAAGGGTGAAGTCGCCCGGTCGATGGAGATCTCGATGTGGGCACAGGTCCTCGTCGCCGTCAACCTCTGTGCACTTACCTTCCGCCTGCTGCAGTCGGCCATGCGCGAGACGATGGCGCGCACGGGCCAGCTGATCGAGCATCCCGACCAGCGCGCCGCGATCCGACTTCTCGGCACGGCGTCCTTCCAGGCCCTCGTCGCCATCGGCCCGCTGTGTGGAGGGCTGGCGCTCGTGGCCATCGTGACCAACGTGGGCCAGACCGGTTTCCTCCTCTCCGGGCACAAGCTCAAGCCGAGCTTCAGCCGCCTCAATCCGTTCAAGGGCTTCAAACGGCTGTTGTCGAAGGACAGCGCGGTCGACGCGGCAAAGCAGCTGTCACGACTCTGCGCCATGGGCGCGGTCGGCATCGCGCCGATAACGGGACTCGCGAACCAGGTGGTGGCCCGGCGTCCGACGTTGGCCGTACTCAGCGCGATGGTGGGATCGACCACGTTGGTGGTGGCCCGCCGGATCGCCCTCGCCGGCCTCGGATTCGGAATCCTCGACTACGTGATCCAGAAGCGTCGGCTCATGAAGAAGTTGCGGATGAGCAAGCAGGAGATCAAGCAGGAGAACCGCTCGACCGAGGGCGATCCGCACGTCCGCAGCCATCGCCGCTCGGTCCAGATGGCGATGAGCCGCAACCGCATGATGGCCGACGTCGCCACCGCCACGGCCGTGGTGATCAACCCGACCCACATCGCCGTTGCCATCACGTATCGGCGGGCCGGGGGCGCGCCGCGCGTCGTGGCGAAGGGCAAGGGCGCCGTTGCACAGCGCATCCGCGAGGAGGCCGAGAAGCACAACGTGCCCATCGTCCGGAACATCCCACTTGCCCGGACACTCCATGGGAGCTGCCGCATCGGTCAGGAGATCCCGGCCGAGATGTACGAGGCCGTCGCCCGCCTGCTCGCGTTCGTGATGTCGATCGGACGGCGCTCATCGTGGGCCGGGCCGCTGACGATGGCGTGACGGAAGGCTCAGCACCCCCCGGCCTAGGGTCTTGTCGATGAGCGAGCGATGGGACGCGGTGGTGGTCGGCGCAGGCCCGAACGGTCTCACCGCGGCGGCCCGGCTCGCCGTCGCCGGACGGCGCGTCATCGTCTTCGAGGCGGCCGGAACGAT
>JAYTFI010000567.1:0-5524 GCA_043734485.1 Acidimicrobiales bacterium
CGGTGTCACGTTTCCCACTTCCGAGCGGACAATCTTCTTCCACAACCCGAGCTCGGCGGCGAACCAGAACGTCGCACCTCGTTGCTCGGGTCCAGCCGGTCAAGACCAGCCTGGCGGATTCGGGTGGCTCGACACCCCGGCGGGCGTTTGCGCGACGACGATCTCGGCCGGCGGCACCTACCCGGCGGAGCCCGGCAACTCCCCGCCGAACCCGTCCAACAGCGGCTGTAGGCCCGAGGACTTTCTGAACACAGACCTCGAGATTCCGGTCTTCTCCCAATCCTCGGGCAACGGCGCGAACGCCGTGTACCAGATCTATGGGCTCGCGACTTTCCGCATCCAACGAATGCGCCTCGGGGGTAACGGTTCGATCTGGACGACGTCGCCCCCGCCCACAGGCTGCACCAATTCGCAGCGCTGCATCCAGGGGTACTTCACCAAGGCACTGAAGCCGTGGGGCGGCGGCAACGTCGTTCCATGCGGATCGGCGCCGGCGCCGCCTTGTCTCGGCACGTATGTCGTAAAGCTGACCGAATGATCATCCACTTCCTCGCGCAGTACAAAGGGTTCACATGAACAAGCGAAAGGCTCTCGGCGCGTTGGCCGCCCTGGTCCTGGCGGCGGTGAGCACGCTCGCGCTGGTGCGCTACGTGCAGGGTGCCGAGGACCGAGCGGTGGCCGGTGAGGAGCTCGTCGATGTTCTCGTGGCCACCGCCGACATCAAGGCTGGAACATCCGCCGCTGAGCTCGGCGACCGGGTGGTGTCGGAGTCCGTCCAGGTCAAGGTGCGGCCGGAGAACGCTGTCACTGCGTTCAAGCAGATCGACGGACTGGTCGCAGCGGTCGACCTTGTGAAGGGTGAACAGCTCCTCACGTCACGCTTCATCAATCCCGGTGCTTTCCAGGGAGCCCGGAGTTCGTCCGCGCTCCTGCCGAAGGGCGCCAACGAGGTGACGTTCAAGCTCGCCGCCGAGCGGGCCCTAGGTGGGCAGCTCCGACCCGGGGACACGGTCACGGTGCTGGCCTCGTTCCAGTCCTCGGACAACGAGACGGTGGCTCCCGACGGCGCGGTCAAGGCGCAGCAGAAGTCCCCCGATGCTGCTCATGTGCTGCTGAACCGGGTCACGGTCGTGCGGATCCAGTTTCCCGAGGATGCGAACACCAGCAGCAAGGAGAAGAACGGCGTCGCCGTCGCGCCGACGCAGGATCTCTACGTGACCCTCGCCGTGGATCAGCCCTCCCTCGAGCGAGCCGTGTTCGCGGCCGAGTTCGGCAAGGTGTGGCTGAGTTACGAACCGCCCGGTTCCAACGGCTCTGCGAACAAAACCGTGACCCGGGGGAACGTCTACGACCCGACGGAATCGCTGCTCCCGCCGGCCGAGGCACCCGTGCCCCCGTCCACTAACCCGCCAAGCGGCGATACCGCTCCCAGGTCGCAGCAGTGAGCTCATTCGTACTCGCCTTCTCCGACGAGAGCTTTCACCGGACAGTGTCCGATCTGGTCGGCACCCAGAGCGTGCGAAGGTTCGACGATTCGGAAGGGCTCGCCGATCTGGCCGCGCTCTGCCGGCAGCTGGTGCGTCCGGAGACGGAGGTCGTCACCGTCGGCCCGGCCATCGCCGCGGACGAGGCACTCGCACTGATCAAGGAGCTCGACCGGCGCCATCCGGGCCTGAGCCTCGTCCTCGTGCACAAGCCGAACGCCGCCCTGTGGCAGGCGGCGCTGCTGGCCGGCGCTCGCGACATCGTCGACCCGCAAACCGACGCCTTCTCAATCGAAATTGCCCTCGATCGCGCCGCCGACCTTGCCCATGAACGGCGCGAGTCGCTTCGCATACAAGGCGTCCCGGTCGCTGCACCGCCCGCTGCAAAGGGCCGGATCGTCACCGTCACCTCCCCGAAAGGGGGAAGTGGCAAGACCGTGGTGGCCACCAACCTGGCCGTCTTCCTGGCCAAGCGCGCCCCTGGCGAGGTGGTGCTCGTCGACCTGGATCTGCAGTTCGGTGATGTCGCCAGTGCATTGGGCCTCACGCCGACGTACACGATGTACACCGCCACGCAGGCATCAGGCAGCGAGGCCACGCTTCTCAAGGCCTTCCTGACGCCGCACTCCAGCCAGCTCATGGTGCTCTGCGCCCCCGACGAGCCCACCGAAGCGGACGATGTCAAGGAAGGCGACGCAGTCCGCATCGTGGTCGAGCTCTCGAAGCTCTTCCGCTGGGTGATCGTTGACACCGGGGCCGGTCTCGACGACCTGACGCTTTCCATCGCCGAAGTCGCCAGCGATCTCGTCTTCGTCTCGTCAACCGATGTCCTGAGCGTCCGGGGCGTCCGGAAGGAGGCGGCGATCATGGATCAGCTCGGCGTGCGAGCGACTCGGCACCTGCTGCTGAACCGCTCCGACGCCAAGGTGGGTCTGTCGGCCAAGGACATCAGCGAGACGATCGGCCTGCCGATCGCCGCGGAGGTGCCCAGCTCCCGGTCCGTCCCCACATCCGTGAACATCGGCGTGCCGGTTGTCGAGCACGACGCACGAAGTGCAGCCGCACGCGGTCTCGCCGCGCTGGGAACGCTGCTGCTCGAAACCGCCGGCGAGCCGGCCGCTGCCAAGTCATGGAGGAACTTCCTGCGATGAGCCTCAAGGACAAGCTCGACCACGCCAAGCCGGCAACGAGCCACGGACAAGTCGTTGGCGACGCCACCTCTGTGGTGCGTGCGATTGCGGTCGCCTCGCGCACAGATCCGGTATCGCAGCTCCGTAGGAACGCCCAGGAGACGTTGTTCGCACGAATCGGGAATCGACTCTACGACGCCACCCTCTCGCAGGACCAGCTGCGCAGCATCGTGGTGACCGAACTGAGTGCCATCATTGCCGAGAACGACGTCGCGTTCTCCGACGAGGAACGTGCACGCCTCGTGCAAGCCGTCACCGAAGACGTGCTCGGCTACGGCCCGATCCAGGAGTTTCTCGACGATCCGACCGTCACCGAGATCATGGTCAACTCGACCGAGTCGATCTACATCGAACGCAACGGCAAGATCGTCGACACCGGCAACCGTTTCTACTCTGCGGAACATCTCCGACGGCTGATCGAGCGCATCGCGGGACAGGTCGGGCGGCGCATCGACGAAGCCTCACCGATGGTCGACGCCCGCCTGCCCGACGGGTCGCGCGTCAACGCGATCATCGCACCGCTCGCCGTGGACGGACCGGTGCTCACCGTTCGGAAGTTCTCGCGTCAAGCCCTCACCATCGAGGATCTTGTCGACATCGGGACGATGACTCGCCAGCTCGCCGACTTTCTTGAAGCCTGCGTGAAAGGCAAGGTATCAATCGTCGTCAGCGGAGGCACGGGCACGGGTAAGACGACGATGCTGAACGCGCTCTCCTCCTTCATCCCTGAGGACGAGCGCATCATCTCCATCGAGGACTCCGTCGAGCTCCAGCTCCAGCAGCGCCACCGGATCCGCCTCGAGAGCAGGCCTGCGAACATCGAGGGCAAAGGGTTGGTGGCAATCCGTGACCTCGTCCGGAACGCACTGCGCATGCGCCCCGACAGGATCGTGGTCGGAGAGGTCCGTGGCGCCGAGGCGATCGACATGCTGCAGGCCATGAATACCGGCCATGAAGGGTCGCTGACAACGCTGCATGCCAACTCACCCCGGGATGCCCTTGCCCGTATCGAGACGATGGTGCTGATGTCCGGCTTGGACCTTCCCCTTCAGGCCGTCCGGGAACAGGTGGCATCGGGCGTCGACCTCATCGTGCATGTGGAACGCCTGAGCGACGGGACACGGCGGATCGTCGCAGTCAGCGACGTCACCGGCATGGAGGGTCCGACCATCCAGCTCAACGAGCTGTTCTCGTTCGACTACACCGCAGGTCTCGACCCGAACGGACGCCACCGGGCCGCTATCGTACCAACCGGCATCCGGCCCACATTCGAGGCGAAGATCCGCAAGTTCGGGGTCGAGCTCGGGGCGGACACGTTCCGAGGCGATGCCACAGTCGTCCGCCGAGCGTTCCCCCGATGAGCGTCGCCGCCCGCCTCCTCCGGCGAAGCCTGCCGATTCTTCTGCTAGGCGTCGCAATCGCACCGGCCACGGTTGCCGCGGCATTGGACCCGGTGCCCGGGCTGCAGGTCGACGGCGTCGATGTTGCCGCCTACCCACAGGTTCAGGCCCTCGTGATACCTCCCCGTGATTTGGCCACCGACGCGATCCGTCAAGGGACCTTCACGGTCCTCGAGGGCAGTGAGAAGCGGGAAGTGGCGGTTGAAGCGCTGCCGACGAGCGACCTCGCGGTCGTGCTCGTCATCGACACGTCGGGGAGCATGAAAGGCGACGCGATTCTTGCCGCGCGCCGCGCCGCTGCGTCCTTCGTCTCGGCCATGCCCGCCGACGCCCGGCTCGCCGTTGTGGGCTTCGGCACCGTGGCGAAGGTGCACAGCCCGTTCACTACCGATCGTGCGAAGACCGGCGTCGCATTGGCCTCGCTCCGGGTCCGGGGCCAGACCGCACTACACGATGCGCTGATCGCAGGGTCGAAGCTCTTCGGCGACCCTGCGCTGCCACCCGGCGTGCGCCGGGTGATCGTCGTGTTGAGCGACGGTGGGGACACCGCAAGCAAAGCAACGCTTGGCGACGCGTCACGGGCACTGAGCGCTGCCGGTGTCTCCCTTTCCGCCATCGCGTTGGCTACCCGCGAGAGCGACACTGCTGCGCTGCAGCTGCTGACCTCGTCGGCCGGCGGGGCAATGGCCCCGGCGGCAGACCCGTCGGCCCTCAAGGGCGTCTTCGATGGGGTGGCAAACTCGGTGCTGCGTCAGTACCGGGTTCGATGGACATCCGCAGCACGTGGGACCGCTGACGTCACTCTGCAACTCGAGTCGGGCGGTCGGACATGGCGAACCGTCAAAGCAGTGCCGTTCCCGACCCCGCCCAGCGCACCACCGGCGTCCGCTCTGCCGTCCCTGTCCCCCACGTCGGTCCCCGTACCTGCACCGACTCGTCCCAAGATCGCCACAGCGGAAAACGGCCGTCGATGGCTATACACGGGCCTTGGCGCCGGGTTCCTCTCGGTGTTGCTCGGCTTCGGAGTCGTGCTGTGGCCGCGGCCCCCGAGGCGACGCCTTGCCACCGAACTGGGCGTGCGCCCGCGCAACGAGGTTTCGGGTTTCAGCAAGGGTCTCATCAGCGCCACCCGTTCGTTGTTCAAACGGCATGGGCGCGGCCGTCGGCTAGCGGCACTCCTCGAACGGGCCGGCATGGCGATGGACGCGCCAACCGCCACCGTTCTGGCCGGAGCAGTCAGCTTGTGCGGCATTGCCCTTGGGCTGGTGTTGGGCGGTGGGACTCTCGCCCTTGTGCTCGGCGTGTTCGGTCCGGTCTTGGGCTTCCTTCTCCTGAAGTCGCGAGCTGATCGCCGGAGCGCGAAGTTCCGGGACCAGTTCGAGGCCTGCCTGCAGGTCATCATCAACAGCCTCAAGTCCGGTTACGGGGTCAGCCAGGCCATCGACACTGT
>JAYTFI010000568.1:0-6195 GCA_043734485.1 Acidimicrobiales bacterium
GGCCAACGGTGAGACGCACCCGTGGGCCTTCCCGAAAGGTGAGGACGTCGAGAAGGCGCTCGCCCGGCTGATGGCGCTGATCAACAGGAACTGAAACCCGAGCCCGGCCCCTCGAGCCCCGACAAACCCGTCATCGGAGCCGTCGCCGAGCATGGAGCTCGCCATGTGGTGCGACATAGAGTCATGGAACAGAGCGGTACATGGGTGTGTACTGCCGACGCTGGGGCATCCGGTTCATCGACGGCGGCACCGTCCGGCTTCCCCGACCGGTCGGCCAAGGCCGCGCCCTCGATCTGATCCTCAGCGGCCGTCAGGTGACGGCCGAAGAATGTGAGCGGATCGGACTGCGAATACATCGCGGATGACGGTGCGGTCCGGACCAAAGCCGAAGAACTGGCTCACCGAATCGCGGCGTTCCCGCAGGACACTTCGGGCACCCTCTGACTCGGTACCCGGACTGCTACTCACGGCGTCAGGGCATGATGGCCGCGAGCAACGCCACCCCCAGGAGACCGCGTGACCGAGACGCAGACCACACCGCAAACCGCACCCCCGTCTACGCCCCCGGGCCCGGACACGTCGAAGCGCCGCCATCCGGCCCTACCCAGCGCCAACGAGCTCACCCTCGGCGAGCGCGCGGCCGACAAGATGCGCAACGGCATGGGCTCGTGGGGCTTTGTGTTCGCCGCGATGGTCTTCCTGTTCGGCTGGATGCTCGGGAACCGCAACGTCGGCTTCGACAGGTACCCGTTCATCCTCCTCAACCTGATCCTCAGCTGCCTGGCCGCAATGCAGGGCGCGATCCTGCTGATCGCAGCGAAGCGTGAGGATCAGATCTCGTCCGATCTCGCGCAGCACGACTACGAGACGAACGTCGAGGCCGAGCGGATCGTGAAAGCCATCCACGCGCTGACGTGTGAGATCCACGAGCACACCGTGGCCAAGGCCGGGCATGCTGCAGCAGCGCCACCTCACGCGTCGCAGAGTTAGTTGACTCGGCGGGCGTGCCCTGCCCAGAACGGCTCGCGGAGGTCTTTCTTCAGTACCTTGCCCGACGGGTTCCGCGGCAGCACGTCGATGAAGTCGACCGACGTCGGACACTTGTAGGAGGCCAGCCGCTCCTTGGCGAAGGCGATGATCTCGGGTGCGGTGACGTCCATGCCCGGACGCTTCACGACGATCGCCTTCGCCGTCTCGCCCCAGCGCTCGCTGGGTACCCCTATCACGCCGACCTCTGCCACGGCGGGGTGGCTGGCGATGGCATTCTCGACCTCGGCCGGATAGATGTTCTCGCCGCCCGACACGATCATGTCCTTGACCCGGTCGGTAAGGAAGAGGAACCCCTCCTCGTCCAAGTACCCGGCGTCGCCCGTGCGCAGCCAGCCATCGGGCAGCAGCGTCTTCGCCGTCTCCTCGGGTTTGGCCCAGTACCCGAGCATGTTCTGGTCGCTGCGGGTCCACACCTCACCGACGTCGCCGGACGCGCATTCGGAGCCGTTCTCGAGGTCCATGATCTTCATCTCGACCCAGGCCGAGGCCTTTCCAGCGCTCCGCAAGAGGTGCGCGCGGGGACCGTTGGGATCATGGTCGGCATCGTCGAGCTGCGTGAAACCGCCGGTGGTCTCGGTCATTCCGTACACTTGGAAGAACATGCATTTGAACGTCCTCATCGCTGCGAGGAGCGTCTCGTCGGTGATCGGCGCGGCACCGTAGACGATGCGCTTGATTGGATAGGTCCGGTCTGCGGCACCGGGCACCATCGAGAGGAAACCGAGCATCGCGGGGACGAACAGCGCCGTCGTAACGCCTTCCGATGTAAGCGTGTCCAGCACCGCATTGGGGATGAACTCGCGCACCAGCACCGACTTGCAGCCGTTGTACATCCCGGCCAGGGCCCATCCCGCACCGCCGATGTGGAACAGCGGCATGCAGACGAGGTTCGTCTCCGCCAGCCCGAACCCCCACGACGCGGCGACCTTGTCGAGCAGCGTGAACAGGTTCTTGTTGCTCAGCATCACGCCCTTCGGCAGGCCGGTCGTGCCGCTGGTGTAAAGCTGGATCGCAACATCGAGCAGTTCGGTCGGTACGTGCGGATCCACGGCAGGCGCGGCCGCGAGCCAATCCTCGAAGGACTCCCAGCGCGGATGCTCGCCGATGGCCACGATCTTGGTGACGGTCGTGAGATCTTTCTCGATCTGCTCGACGGCGTGGAAGAAGTCGGGTCCGACCACGAGGACCTTGGCCGTGGCATCGTTGATGGTGTACAGGATCTCCGCTGGCGCGAGGCGCCAGTTGACGGCCACATCGATGGCGTTTGCAAGCCCGCAGCCGAAGAGCACCTCGAAGAACTCGACGCCGTTCTTGTCGATGAACGCCACGTGGTCCTGCGAGCCGACGCCCGAACCGACGAGGGCGGATGCGGCCCGCATGGCCCGCTCGTAATGCTCTGCCCAGGTGATCGTCAGATCACCGAAGCGAAGCGCCACGGCTCCGGGACGCTCGATGGCCTGCGTGCGGACGACGCCCCCGACGGACCGTCTGGCGGAGTCATACCCTCCCACGGGATCCGCTGTTGGTGGCGTGGTCTCAGTCGACATGGATGTGACGCTAGTCACTCCGAGATCGGGTTGTGCGCGACACCACCGATGGGCCTGCGCGCCCGCGTGCCCCGGACCAGGACAACGAGTACCGACGTCGCCGCGACGCCGGCGACGAAGGCTGCGAGAATCGTGCTGGTGTAGCTCCCGGTCCGATCGACCAGCCAGGCCCCGAGCGTCGGACCGACCAGCATGCCGAACCCGGCGGCCGAGTAGTTGACCCCGGTCAGACCGCCGAGCTGATCGGCCCCGAACAGTTCGGCGAGGAATCCCGGCGACAGCGAGATGAAGCCGCCGTAGGCGATTCCGAACAGCGCGGCGAACACCGCGAGGGTTACGTAGCTCGAGCCGGCCACGAGCCAGACCAGTTGCGAAGCAGCCATTGCGCCGAACGAAGTTGCGTAGACCGGCCCGATGCCGACTCGCTGCGCGACCGCAGCCAGGCCGATACGCCCGAGGATCGACGAGGCGCCGATCACGGAGATCAGCGTCGCCGCTGTCACCTTTGTGATCCCATGGTCCTCCCCGTACGGCACGAGGTTCACGAAGACCATCGAGAGCGGGATCGCGACGAACAGTACGCTCACATATGAAAGCGCGAAATTGCGGGTCTTCACCGATTCGCCCAGCGTGATGGCCGGGCGGTGGGAGAAGCCGGGTGGCCGGCGGATCAGCAGCGCCACGATCCCCAGCAGGACCGCGGTGCCGACGGCGAAGATCTGGTAGGCGTCACGCCACCCGTACGACTTGATCAGGCGCGCTGCGAGCGGTGCGCCGATGAGGCTCGATACACCGATGCCGGAGACGGCGATGCCCACAGCCGTCGACCGGCGCCGCTCGAACCAACCGCCGACGACTGCGACCATCGGCACATAGCCGCACGCCACACCGATGCCGACGCCGACGCCGTACGTGATGTAGGCCAGGCCGAGCGAGTGGACCCGAGAGGTCAGGTAGATGCCGAGCACCTGCACCGTGCCGCCGAACAGGATCATGGCTCGTGGCCCGACCTTGTGGACCAGCGGTCCCGTGACCGCGCCCAGAACGAAGTAGAGGAATGCAGTGATGCCGAAGACGAGCGCAGTGCCGCCACGGTCGGCGTGGAACTCCGCGGCCATCGGCTTCACGAACGTGCCGAACGAGTATGCGGTGGCGAACACCGTGAACATCGAGAGCGAGGCGAGTGCCATGTCCAGCCAGGCTCGACCCTCGTCGAGACCGGGTGTCGCTGACTCCGGTCCGGTGATCATCGGTCGCTCCCTGTTCGACGCCGTGCCGGCAATGGTGACTGCGCGGAGATGGTGACTGCGCGGAGATGGTGCCAGACCCCCCCGTTCGCCGCACAGTCGACAACGCCGCCGGCGGCGCAGAGGTGAACGGGAGCAACCCGACCGGTCGACGGGAACTTCAACATGCAGTCCGTCCGCCGCGGGCTCCCTCGCAGCACCTTTCACGCGCCGGCCATGGCCGGTACTTGCTCCTCGTTGGTCTGGTCGTCATCGTCGTTGGTGGTGTCGGTGGAATGGGAGTCGGGCGAGGTGGTCCGTCGCGGCTTGGGCTTTCCCGACGATCGACCTGAAGGCCTTCAGGTCGGGCGCGAAGCACGTTGAGCGGCCGCGCCACGGACGGCCGGAGGTCGAGCCGCGCAGCGGATGCGTGCACCGATCACCGGCAGGGACGCACCCCCTACGGCGCTGCCTCGACCGGGTCGAAGTGGTACTGCAACCGCGCCGGGCCGCTCGCCGACACTCGGTACAACACACCGGCGCGCAGCGGTTCCGTGCGTCCTACCGCTATCCATCGATCGTCCCTCCGCGCTGCGACACGAGCGGTGGCCACGCGCCGGCGAAGGACATCTAGGTCCTGCAGCCGCGTTAGCGAGTATGGCTGGTCGAACGGGCGGTGACTCGTCGGAATCTCGGGCAACCGGGCCGAGGCGACGTAGGTAAACGGTTCCGACGAAAACGCGCGCCCATCGAGGCACGCAAGGGCGATACGGGCGATCGTGGCATCGGGGCGCGAAGGCAGCGACACATACCGAAACTCTGCTTCAGAAACACTTCGGGCGACGGCATATACCCGCGTCCCCCGAGGAAGGACCAAGGAATACCTGAAACCGGGAAGGGCTTGCCTTTCGATCCACGCGCCGTCCAGCTGCTCCTCCAACACAAGGTGACCACGAGGCAAACACACGTTCGGGGCCATCGCTCTGCTTCGAAGTTGCAGCAGGGCAACGCCTCCGGTCGTCGGTGCCGATGCCAATAGCGGATACACGCCGACCGTGCCTTCGGGCTGCCCGGTAGCGGAACGCGAAGCCGCCATGGCAATCGCAACTGCGAAGACAGCGACTAGGACGCCGCGCCGGATCCTCAGTCGGTGACGTGCCACCGTTGGTTCCCCAGTCCGTTCGGCGGCCAGGTTTGCGCCGCGGCGCCGGGTGTTGTCGAGAGGCCGGCCACCTCGAGCATCTCGCCGCGGCGGATGTTCTTGATCTGGAACGAGCCGTTCGCCCCGCTGACACATGAACTCCCACTGCTGCTGAGTCGCGTTCGGATCAAGGCCGTTCCCAGACCACGCGCACCAGTACTGGAACACACGGTGCGGGTCCCAGATGTCCGCATCGGCACACACTCCCGCGCGGATCAGGAAGTACTCGTCGCTCTGCCCGCTGCCTGCCGGGTAACGGTTTACCGGGAACGGCTGCCAGCTTCCCGTCCCACCCCACGTGCAGGGGTACTGGACGATCGGTTGCGTTGGCGACGTCGTGTCCGACACCGTGGCGAGGCACTGCGCGCTGTGCTCGACCTGGAAGCGCGTGCTGCCCGGACCCAGGGAATAAGGCAACTCGAACGGGGATCCTCCCGGCCCGTAGTAGTAGCCGCGCACCTGCCAGAACTTTGCGTAGAACGCTTGCGGCCCATCGCAGTTGGGATCGCCAACGTCCTCGTAGGTGTAGGACACCGTGCCGAGGATGGTCCTCGACGGGAACCGCACCATTCCGCCGCTGTCACCACCGCAGGTCTGCGATCCCCAGATCCCGCCCCACAGCGAGTACCCCTGCGCACCAGACGACGTATCAACGCCGATGTCCGATCCGCACTGCGTCTGGTGGTTGAGCGCGTCGCGAAATGGAGACGCACCTTCGAAACAGACCATCTGGCCCGGGTTCGGCGAGCCCCACCCGTCCGGGTAGTCATAGTAGGCCGTCCCCGGTGTCCCATACCCGGCGGTGGGAACAGCGACGTGCATGAACAGGTTCGAGGCCCTGGCTGGCGGGATGTCGATCAGCGCCGCGTCGATGAACCCCCACGTCGAGTTGTATCCATCGAAAGCCGACCCGACCTTGTACGTCCCGATGGCGAAACCATCGTGAGAGGCTGTCGCGAAAGTTCACGCAGCGCGTTCACCGGTTGCGGGTTCGGTCAGGCGCCGGAGTAGGAGCCTGGACTGTGCGACCCATACGAAGCCTCGGGCGACTTCGGGATCGCGTTCATAGTCGATTTGGAGTCGACGATTGTTCATAATCCAAGACCAAGTACGTTCGACGATCCACCGACGAGGCAGAATCACGAACCGATGCGGGTGGATTCGCCTTACC
>JAYTFI010000569.1:0-3831 GCA_043734485.1 Acidimicrobiales bacterium
AGCTGCATGAACTCGCGTGCGGCCTCGTACGACGTGTCCTCGACCAGAACGAGACCGTCGGCCGGCAGCCCGGCCTTCACCAGCCCTTCCCGCAGTGCCGCGGCAATGGCCTTGTTCGACTCGATCGCGCCCGAGCTACCCCGCAGGAACGCCACGTTGCCCGACTTGCAGCACAGCCCGAACGCATCACTGGTGACGTTCGGCCGGTTCTCGTAGATGATGGCGACCACGCCGAGCGGCACCCGGACCTTGGTGATGTGGATCCCGTTCGGCCGGGTCCAGCCCTCGACGACCTCGCCGACCGGATCAGGGAGCTGGGCAACGGTCCGCAGACCGTTGGCCATGGCGATGATCCGGGCCTCATCGAGCCGGAGGCGATCGACGACCGTCGCCCCAACGCCTTCGCGTTCGGCCCGATCGACGTCTTCCGCATTGGCGAGGAGGATCACGGAGCTCTGGAGCTCGAGCAGATCGGCCGCGGCGTGGAGCGCACAGTTCTTTGTCTCGGTCGAGGCAAGGGAGAGCTGCTGGGCCGCAGTGCGGGCCCGGCGGCCGAGACCGGCGATCCCACCCTCGGTCCCGGTGCGACGCTCACCGTCGGCGACGGCGCGCAGCGTCGAGGGGGCATCTTCCACGAGGGAACACCCTACGACGAACTTGACCGGGCGGTCCAGTTTTCGAAAGCGGAACGCATCACTACGAGCGGCGCCGAGTCAGGGGCCGAGCAGCGCTGCCGGCACGACGGCGATGCCGTCCTTGCGTCGGTACGCATCCGTGCCGGTCGTGATGACTGCGGCGTCGAGCAGGTCGGGTCCGAGGCGGTTCGCCAGCCATCGGAGCTGACGGACGTCGACGTCGCTCACGGTCGCGGACAGCTTGACCTCGAGGGCAAGGACACGCTGATCGTCACGGGTGACGATCAGGTCGACCTCGTGTTCGCCACCCTTGGTCCGAAGGTGGCGGACCTGGGCCTCGGCCGCCTGTGCGTAGACACGGACATCGAGCGTGACGAGCGACTCGAACAGCGCGCCGAGCAAGGTCCCGTCGCGTGGCACTCGCGGACCGCCGGGCTCGCCCGCCAGCAGCCCATCGACACCAACCCCCAGCAGGCGTGCCGCCAGCGCCGGGTCGGCAAGGTGGTGCTTGGGCGCGCCGTTGAGCTTGGCGAGATGGTTGCCGGTCGGCGTCCACGCACCAATCGGGTCGACGATCCACAGCCGTGTCAGAACGTCGCGATACGGGCCGGTGGTGGTCTTCGCCGGCTTGTCGACCTGCCCCGGTGTCGCTGCGTTGCGGATCGTCTCATACGACGCCGCCGTCGATGCGGCCGCGGCGTACGCCTCGAGCCAACCCCGGAGCGCGGCAGGGTTGCGCACCTCACGTCCGGCTTCGGGGACGTCTCGATCGATGACCCGCCGCAGATAACCGTCCAACAAGGCGCGCTGCGCACGGGCCCCATCTGCCCGCATACCGGGAAAACCGCCTCGGACGATCTCCTGTGCATAGCGCTCGAGTCCGATCGTCGTCGACCCCTCGACGACTCCCCTCCGTCCGGTCAGCAGATCGGCAAGGCTCACGGCGGTCGGCGCCACGCCGCGTTCGGCGAGTGTCATGGGCCGCATCTGCAGCGTCACGATGCGACCTGCCCCCGTGTGCGTTCCCGGCGACCCAGGTGACGTCGAGCCGGTCAGGAGGAAGCGTCCCGGCCGACCGTCCGCGTCGACGGCGCGTCGTACGAGGTCCCAGGACGTCGGGAGGCGCTGCCATTCGTCGATGAGGATCGGCGTCGCTCCGAGGAGCAGTCGGCCGGGGTCGGCCTGGATCACTTCGTGCGTAGACGCGTTGTCGAGGTCAAAGCGAGTCTGGGCGCGACGCGACGCTGTTGCTGTCTTCCCCACGCCCTTGGGGCCCTCGATGCTGATAGCCGACAGGGAACCGATCAGATCGTCGAGCTCGGCATCGAGCACGCGTCGGATGTAGCCGGGTGACGGGGTGGGTGGGCCGATGGTCTCCACGCTACCATAGGTCCCCTTCCTGCGCTACTAAGTGTCCGGTCCAGACGCTACCGTTCGACCGCCTGTGATCTGTAGACGGTGCCTCCTGACCCCGTCCCGCGTCCCAGGCGCGGCAACGCCCGCCCCGTGAGGGGCGGGCGTTGCGTGCGGTGCTCCGAATCCGCTCCGATCAGGCGACCGGTGCGGTATCGGTCAGAGTCCGGCCGACTTCGCGATGGTGGACTCGTAGGGCTTGATCAGCTTGAGCGATCCAGGCGTGGCGATGTCGACGCTGTAGAGATAGGTCTGGCTCGCCGCGACGCGCTTCGCCGGGTCGATGTAGTTCCATGCCGGGTAGATGCCCTCGAAGTCGACCGGGCCGAGCACGCCCAGTGCCTTGAGCATGCCGGCCTTGCTCAGGTCGCCGAGCTCGACAGCCTTGGTGAGGAGGGCGACGACGCCGATCGCGTTCGCGGTACCCCACTCGGTGGCCGGGTTCGGCGTGCCGATCTGCTCCGGGGCGCTGCGCTTGAGGTCGGCAATGTGCTTCTTCATCCCGGGAATCGACTCGTCGCCCCACTGCACGCCATCGGCGGCGATGATGACCTGCTTGGCCCACTGGGCGGAGTTGGCAGGCACCACCGACCCGGAGGCGGCGGAGGGCGAGTTGCCGGTGATGAACGGGAAGTAATCGAGCTTGGCCGTCTCGGCGAGGAGCGGCGACATCTGCGCCTCACCCGAGATCGAGGTATGCACCCAGTCGCACTTCGCGTCCTTGAGGGCCTGCGCCTGTGCCGGAGCGGTCGAGGTCTTGATGCTCACGCCGACCTTCAGGTTGAGGGCCTTCGCGGCGATCTTGAACCCTTCCTCGCCGGCATCACCGTACGCATTGTTCGCAAGTGCGAGCGAGCACCACACCTTGTCGCCGGCGCCACGCTCCTTCACGGCGTAGTCGACAACGTTGATCGCCTGCTTCTGGTAAGTGGAGCCGATGGGCAGGATGTTCGGGTTGTTCACCCAGGCTCCATCGAGCGAGATCGGAGAGCCGACCAGGCCGTCATCGGCGAGGGACTTGACCAGCGTCTGCGTGCCCGGCGTGCCGTAGATCTGACCGATCATCACGACCTGGTTCTTGATCTCCTGGTAGCCCTTCACGACCTCCGACGGCGTGTAATACGTCTCCTTGAACAGCGCCTTCACCTTGTATTTGCCGGCCACGCCGCCGGCCGCGTTGATGCGGTCGATGTAGGAGTTGAAGCCTGCCGTGAGGGCCTTGCCACCGGTGGCGAAGTTTGCGCTGGCCGGGAACTGCGAGTTCACCGAGACGTTGCCGAGGTAGCCGACGGTTATCGTCTTGCCGTCGAAACCGGGGACGACCTGCAGGCCGGTGGGGGCTGGGGCGGCGGTGGCGCCCGGTGTCGTGACGGCAACAACAGTCGTCGCGACGGCGGCCGGGGCCGAGTAGACCCGCTTCGTCCCCTTCTTCACGCAGGTGAGCCCGTCCTTGACGGAACCGAGCTTCGTGCAACTCTGGCCGGGCTTGACCGCGGCCGAGGCCGGAAGACTAGGCAGAGCAGCAATTGTGGCCGCAGCAAGAGCGACGCCGATCGTGATTGAGCGCTTCATGAATTGTTCTCCCTGGGTGGGTGGTGAGTGACCGAAGTCATAGCAATGTTGTCACAACAGAAAGACGACGGAAGTTTCCGGTCGTCACCCAACGGCACACCTTGCAGGAAGCCGATCAGACCTTGAACGGCCAGGAGGCGAAGTACCGGCGCACTCGGGCCCACAGACCGGCGAGACCGGTGGGCACGCGGATGAGGAACAGGATCAGCAT
>JAYTFI010000570.1:0-2685 GCA_043734485.1 Acidimicrobiales bacterium
CGACCGCGTCGGACTCGCCCCGCGTCCCGAAGACGACCCTTCCTCCGCCAAACCCGACCGGCAACCCGCTGTTGGCAACAACCCCGACGCTCCCACCGATCCTCCGGCCGCCCGTGGTGCTGGGAAACGTGAACGTGCCCGATGAGATCCGCACCCCGATCCTCCAAGGACTGACCGACGTCGTCGGCTCCGACACGGGAACCGCGTCCGCAGCCTTCCGTGGCTTCCCACTCGACTCGTTCCCGATCGCCGGCAAGACGGGCACCGCGCAGAAGTCCGGTGAGCAGGACTACGCCCTGTTCACCGCCTTCGGACCCGTACCCGATCCGCGCTACGTCGTGACCGTCGTGCTCGAACAGGGGGGATTCGGACGTCAAGCTGCGGCGGTGTCTCGCAGAGTGTTCGACGGACTGGCCGGCTTCCCGATAAACGATGTGGAGACCATCTCCGGAACCGGGCGCGAACGCTGACATTCGATGGTGTCAAAATACGACACACTGTAGTAAACAGAGAACGTGAGCACCGAGAACGACTTCCCCGAGCACCGGTCCGGACGACTTCTCGTCGTGGCACTGGCGCTGATCGCGGCGCTTACGGTGGGCTACTTCCTGCTCGGCATGCCAGGAATGGACCACTCGTCCACCACGGAGAGCAGTACAGGTCAAATGGACATGAACGCCATGGCACCGACCTTCCGCAGCCTCGACCCCGCCCAGTGGGAGCAGCGCTCCCGGGCCGACGGGGCCTTCGTCATCAACGTGCACACGCCGTATGCAGGAGAGATTGCCCGGACACGCGCCTTCATTGCATTCGACAAGATCCTGAGCGATCCGGCACTACCCCGAGCCAAGGACACCCCAATCGTGCTGTACTGCCGCACCGGACGTATGTCGAAGATCGCCGCACAGTCGCTCTCGGAGGCCGGCTACCGGAACGTTGTCGACCTCGAGGGTGGCATGGTCGCGTGGGCGAAGGCCGGCAAATCGACTACCACCAAACCTTCCACGGTAGGTACATCAGCATGAGGCCGACGCGGAATGGCAATTCGCTACCTACATTTTGTAGTTGCACCAGCGAACTAGCCTTCGCTTGATGAAACGTCACATGCTCCTGGCCGCCACCTTCGGCATCGTTGCCCTATCGGGCCCGGTTGGACCCGCCTCCGCTCAACTCGGTGGAGCGGGCCGGAAGGTCGGCTACTTCCTCAGCGACAACGTCTACAGTCCGAAGACAACGCTCAAAGTCCGAAAGGGCGAGACGATCACCTTCACGTTCGTGAACAAGGGCAAGGTCGTCCACGAAGCCCTCGTAGGCACCCCAGCCGAGCAAGCGACCCATGAGAAGGAAATGGCCAAGATGGGCGCCATGTCGATGAAAGACGAGGCCGATCGCGTGTCCCTGAAGCCAGGTCAGAGCAAGTCGATCACCTTCAAGTTCGACAAGGCCGGGAAGTACGAGATCGGCTGCCACCAGCCCACGCACTACAAGCTCGGAATGAAAGTTCCCATCGTCGTCACCTGAGCCGACCTGAACGGGTCGGTTCGCAAAGCCACGCCCCAGCCATCCGTTGCTACAGTGCGTCGTACGTGAATCGAAATCGTCCCGGCAAGCGGCGTGTACCCGGCTTGGCAATCGTCTTCGCAGTCCTGCTGAGTGGGTGCGCGACCGGAATGGTGCGGGGCGGCGGTCCAGTCATCACCGGACCGGGGCGTCCTCTACCGGCCGTCGGCACGATGACCCGTGCCAATCGCGCAGACTTCATGACGATGGTCGCCGGTGCCCGCGGACACCCGATCGTGGTGAACGTGTGGGCCTCGTGGTGCCCCCCGTGTCGAGCGGAAGCTCCCCTGCTTGCGCGGGCAGCCCGCACGTATGCGGGGCGAGTCGCGTTTCTCGGCGTCGTGTCTCGCGACGATCCCGCGGCCGCGGTCAAGTTCGTGAACCGCTACGGAATCGACTATCCCAACATCCTCGATTCGGGTGACGTGATCGCTCCGTTCCTCGCCGTGCGGGGTTTGCCGACAACATTCATCTTCGGTTCTGACGGCCGGCTCCGAGCCTCGGTGAGCGGCGGCATCAGCGAGCAACGCCTCGCGGCCCAGATCGACGACGCGCTTGGCGGCGCATGATCGACACCGGGCTCGTCGTCAGCATGATCGTCATTGCGGTGGGCTGCTCCCTGCTCCTTCGCATCGCCCCACCCACGGGCGGTGACCGGGACCGGATCTATGACCTGGCCATCGGTCCGCTCTTCATCGGGATCATCGTCGCCCGCCTCGTAGCCATGGCCTTCGACGACCTCGGACGGGCACTACGCCTCCGTGATGTCCTGTTGCTCCGGAGCGGCATGGAGTTCTGGGCCGGACTAGCCGCTGCACTCGCGTTTGCCACCTGGCGCTGGAGGAAGGACCCTTTGCCGCGCTGGGGCCTCCTGGCGGCAGTGATCCCCTACGGCCTTTGGACCTACGCGCTGTACGAGGGAACGTGTCTCGTACGCGACGGGTGCCTCGGTCCTCGCTCGCCGATCGGGTTGACGCCGATCGGGCTCAGCCATCGGGTGTTCCCGGTCGGACTCGCCGTCGCCGCAGCAACCTTCGCTATCGGGTTCATCCTGCGACGCGCACGGTTGCTGCGGCCCGAGACCGTGGTCGCCATCGGCCTCGGTTCCCTCGCTGGGGTGCGAGC
>JAYTFI010000571.1:0-2589 GCA_043734485.1 Acidimicrobiales bacterium
CCGCACGGCTTCCCGAGGATGAACCCCGAGGCCGCCGTCACGAAGCAGTTCCTCGCCGACTGCGACACCACGATCGAACGGGCCCTCATCCGATGACCACGGCTTCGACGACCTACACCGCGCGACCGACACCGCGCGGCGGACAGTTCTCGACGGCTCGGAGTCCGCAGCGGGTCCGGACCCCGGGAGTGAGAACAGACTGGGCGATCGCCCAATGCGCTGGTAGACTTCTGGCTGACACCGAGATCGAACCGGGGGAACGAGCATGAGCAACGCCGACCTACTTCACGTCGCTCCGAACGTCGAGGTGGGTGATCCCGTGCGGCAGGTCGCAGCCAACTTCACGGCATTGCTCCGGCGCACAGGAAACGACCCGTCGAACGACCACGGCGCAGCCGTCGCTGCGCTCGATCCGCTCCGCACGATGCACGAGCACTTCTTCGACCGCTCCATCGTGCGGCCGGCGAACAACCCGGGCCATCAGATGTCGATCCTGTACTTCGACCCAAGTCTGATGCTGCAGATCGTCGGTGCCCCGAGAGGGTTCCGATTGCCTGCGCACAACCACTCGGCGTGGAACATCTTGTTCATCTGCGAAGGCGAGATGCAGTTCCGCTGGTATCGCCGCCTCGATGACCGCTCGATCCCGGGACGCGCGCAGCTCGAGGTCGCCGACGACCGCATCCTGCAGGCCGGTGACGCAGGGATCGTGGCGCGCCCGCCACACGACATCCACGAGCTCGAGGTTCTGAGCGACTACCTCTGGATGCTCGTGGCGACACCCGAACCAGAGGTGTCGACCCGCGAGATCTACGACCCGGTGGCGGGCACCTACGAGCTCAAGACGCTCGCCCCGATCCCCCCGCTGCTCGCAACGGCGGGCTGACTCCGCCGCATTCGTCCACGGCGCCGGGCGGCACAGTCCGGCTGCACCTCGTGCGTCCGACACTCACCAACCCCTCCGCCGGGGTCGGTCGCGGAGCACGCACCACCCGGCCAGACCGATCGTCATCGCGGCTAGGCCACCGGCCGCGATCGCGGTGCGCGGACCGGTCAGGTCGGCCAGCCATCCCATGAGGGGCGCACCGATCGCGGACGAGCCGACGAGCACGACGTAGAAGAGGGCCGTCACGCGACCGAGCATCTCCGGGCTACCGCGTTGCGCCGACGTGATCACTGCTCCGAGGAAGATCATGCTCATCGCGCCGTTCGGAATCGCGGCCACAAGGGCGAACACGTGCGTTGGCGACAAGGCGACGAGGAGCGATGTCACGCCGAAGAGGATCGCCCCGCGGGCGATGTGCAGCACGCCGGACGCCGAGCGGGCGGCCGCCCAGAGGGTTCCCGCGACCGAGCCGATGCTGTACGTCGTCAGCAGCTCCGTGTAGGCGCGGTCGGTGCCGCCGAGGTCCCGATGCACGAGGAGGGGCAGAAGGACGGTCCAGTTGAACGACAACGTCCCGATCCCGATGAACAGGGCGAACGTCGCTCGTAGCTCGCGCACCGCCCAGACCTGACTGAGGCCGGCACGCACCTGCCCCGGACCCCTGACCGCCGTCGGCGCACGGCGTTCGGTGCGGACCACCAGCGCGAGCAGCACGGCCAGCATCGCCGCGAACGAGACTGCGTTGACCACGAAGCACACGCCCACGTCGAAGCGGGACACGATCAGCGACGCGAGCAGAGGGCCGATCACCCGCGCGCTCGTAAGGGCGCCGCTGTGGAGGTTGGTGGCGTTCGCCAGCTCGCCTTCGCTCACGAGGTCCCGGAGGATCGAGCGCCGGGCTGGGTTGTCGAACGCTGCGCAGGTCCCGCTGAGCGCGGCGATCAACGCGATGGCCGGCAACCCTGCGTGATGGGTCATGGTCAAGAACGCAAGGAGCGAGGCGAGCAGCATCTGCGCCGACTGCACGACGATGAGCAGACGTGCGTTGTCCGTGCGATCGATCACCGCGCCCGCCCACAGCCCGAGGACGAGCACCGGCACCGTCTGGGCCGCGCCGATCGCTCCGACCGCGACACCGCTGCCCGCGATGCGAAGCACGAGGATCACCTGCCCGATGTTCTGCAGCCACGTGCCCGTTTGGGAGATCCACTGCCCCGCGAGGAAGAGCCGGAACCGCCGGTTGCGCAGCGACTGGAACACTGTTGTCCCAGGAACGAGCGGCGCGGCGGTCACACGCCGATCGACGGCGGTTCGGAGGCGAAGACGAGTGCGCCGGCGCCCGTGATCGGTCCACCGGTCTGCGCGAGCGTGACCTGCGCACCGCGCACCTGCGCCCGCGCCCGACCCTGCACCTGCAGGATCGCCTCGATCACCTGTGGCGAACCGTGGAGGCGTCCCATGCCCAGCGCGCCGCCGTTGGTGTTGAACGGCGGTATGTCGTGCGCGCCGCCACGGCCGGCGAGGATGGCGGCCGCTTCGCCTTCGCCGCAGAAGCCCAGCGCTTCGAGGTATAGGTAGAGGAAGTAGCTGAAGCCGTCGTAGATGTTGGCCTGGTCGATGTCGCGGGCCGTCAGCCCGCAGCTCTCCCAAAGGGCCCGCGCGACTCGGGCCGCTCCGGCCTGGAAGTCCTCCAGGAGGAACGC
>JAYTFI010000572.1:0-12265 GCA_043734485.1 Acidimicrobiales bacterium
CGGCGTGATCGATGACGGCAATGTCACCCGGCTGCAACCGCTGGGTGAGATCCTTCGTACGCCGTCCAACCCGCGCCGTACCGATCGTCTGTGCGCGTATTATGGGTCGAGCCATCAGGCCCCTAGCGCTGGGCGCGGGGGTTTGCGCGTCGCTGGCCTCGGGGTCGGCGTGGTCTGTTTCGGCGGCTTGGGTTTGCGCGCCTTACCGGACGCCGTTGGTTCCGTACAGGCCGCGCTGCGGGTGCGAGAGTCCAGCAGCTCCTGCGCGTGCACACGGGCCGTGGTGCTGTCGGGACGACCGGACAGCATGCGGGCCAGCTCGGCCACCCGGCCTTCGTCATCAAGCAGACCGACGGCGGTGATCGTGCGGCCGTCGTGCTCGTCCTTGCGTACGAGGGCCTGCTGGTCGGCGAAGGCCGCGACCTGGGGGAGATGGGTGACCACGAGCACCTGTCGACCGGCCGCGAGGTCGGCCAGCGCACGTCCCACAGCGACGGCGGCCTGCCCGCCGATCCCCGCATCGACCTCATCGAATACGAGGGTCACCGGACGGGTGGCCGGACCGGCGTTCGGCGACTTGGACAGCGGGCTCTCCAGAAGCGCGAGGCGCAAAGCCAGCATGATGCGGGCCAACTCGCCGCCCGATGCCACCTTCGTCAGCGGAAGCGCCGGCGCACCCGGGTTGGCGGCAAGCAGGAAGCTGACCTCGCCATCGCCTTCGGTGCGCTGCTCGCCCGCAGATGCCGTGCCGGAGCCGACCTGCACGGCGATCCGCGCCTTGGGCATGGCCAGCGCGCCGAGCCGTTCCTCGATGGCCGCGGCAAGACCCGGTGTGACGCGGCGGCGGGCTGCGGCCACCTCGCCGGCCATGCGTTCGGCGCCATGGCGCGCGTCAGCAAGCATACGGCCGAGCTCGGCCGCCCGCTGATCGTGAGAGAGGAGCTCGTCGAGGCGGCCACGGGCTTCATCGGCAAAGGCAATGACGGCCGCCAGATCGTCGCCGTACTTGCGACACAACTCGCGGAGGCGCTGCCGACGGGACCGCACCGCGGCCAGCCGTTCCGGATCGTCCTCGATGGTCTCGCCGATGTGACGCACCTCGTCGGTTGCATCCTCGAGCTCGAGAGCCAGTGACCGTAGGCGCGCATACTGGGTCGCGAACGGAGCACGATTGGCGAGTGCGGCGATGGCCGCACCGAGGCGGTCACGCGAGCCGCTCTCCTCTGCCAGTGCCTCGAGGGCTGCGGCCGCGGCCTCACGATGGACAACGGCGCCGGCCAGCAGCTCCTCCTCCGCCTCCAGCAGCTTGTCCTCCCCGGGATCGGCCAGGGACGCCTCGTCGAGCTCACGGACCTGGAACCGGATCAGATCCGCCTCACGGGCGCGAGCCCGCTCATCGCCACCCATCTCTGCCACCGACGCCTCCAGACGACGCACCTCGGCCCGCGCCGCGTGCAGCGGGGTGAGGTCGAGCCCACCGAACAGGTCGAGTGCCTCCCGCTGCGCTCCGGCCGAGAGCAGCGTCTGGTGGCCGTGCTGCCCATGGAGGTCGACGAGCGTCTGCCCGAGTTCGGCCAGCTGCGCGGCCGGAACCGGTCGGCCGTCGATGTAAGCACGAGAACGGCCGGTCGTCGGAACAACCCGGCTGAGTACGACTTCTCGCTCGCCGACCACGAATCGGCCGTCGACGCGCGCCTCCGACGCACCGGCCCGAACCAGCACCGGATCGGCCCGCCCGCCCAGCAGAAGCGCGATGGCTTCGACTACGAGGGTCTTGCCGGCACCGGTCTCTCCGGTCACTGCGGTCATCCCGTCGCCCAGCAGCAGGGCGACGTGCTCGATGACCCCCAGGTCGCTCACCACCAGCTCGGCCAGCACTAGGAGTCCCCCCGCCCACGCCCGCGCTCGATGGGCTGCGGCAGCCCGAACTTCGCCTTCAGGATTCCGTGGAAGTCACGCTGCTCGAGGGTCACGAGCTTGGCCTCGTGCTCACCTGCCCGGCATACGACCACCGTTCCTTCGGCCAGCAGTCCGGAGTCGCGCCCGTCGATGAACAGCGTCGCGGCCCGGCCGTCGAGCACCTCGACCTGCACCGTCTCGGAGCCGTGCAGCACGAGGCTGCGGTCGAACAGCATGTGCGGTGAGACCGGGACCACGACGATGGCGCGCAGCAGCGGCGACACGATGGGGCCGCGCGACGAGAACGCATACGCGGTCGAGCCGGTCGGGGTGGCCACGATGAGCCCGTCGGCGGAGTAGGTGGTGAAAGGCTCGTCGTTGAACGACACCCCGAGCCGCACGGTGTTTCCCGCCGAGCTCTTCTCGAGGACGGCCTCGTTCAGGGCGATGAACCGGGCTCGCGATGCGCCTTCATCGTCCGGTAGCCCAGCGGCGGATGCCGTCGTCGAATCGTGCACCTCGATGGCAAGGGTCATACGCAGCTCGACGTCGTAGTCGCCCGACAGGAGCCGGACGAGGAGACCCGGGAGCTCGTCGGGCTGGATGGCGGTCAGGTAGCCGAGATGGCCAACGTTCACGCCGAGCACAGGCACGCCGTTGGCCGTCACGAGATCGACGGTGCGCAGCATCGTGCCGTCGCCGCCGAGGCTGAAGGCCATCGTGAGGCCCTCGCCGAAGGTGTCATCCGCGTGCGCCCAACGTTCCAGCCCGGTCTTGACCGCATCGGTCGTCGGCACCCGCACCCCAACCCCCCGGGCCTCGAGCGAAGCGATCACCTCGTGGGCCAGCGACAGCGCACCAGGGCGCGTCAGGTGGGGGACGATGCCGATCGTCTGCCCTGCGTAAGTGTTCATGGCGCGACCGTGAACTCGGTCGGTCCGTCGCGACGCGATCTGGCCGCCTCGACGGCCGCCGCGATCAGACCGGGCGCAGCGTCCGCCGAGTTCGCGTCCACTCCACCGGTGCCCACAGTCGCATCGGGTGCGCGCAGATGGGCGAGGAACTCCACGTTCCCGTCGGTACCCGTGATCGGCGACACCATGGCGCCAATCATGGCCGCTCCACGACCTGCAAACGCGTCGGTGACGGTTGTGAGCGTGCGGCACCAGATGGACGGGTCGGTGATCACCCCACGGCCGCGGGCGACCTCCACCCGGCCCGCTTCGAACTGCGGCTTCACCAACAGCACGAGATCGGCGGAGCGTCCCGCGAGGGCAAGCAGGTTGCCGGCCAGCGCGGTGAGGGAGATGAACGAGAGGTCGCCGACGACGATGGGGAACCGTCGGCCGCCGAAACTCTCGGCCGGATCGATCGTGCGCAGGTTCACCCGCTCGTGGACTTCGACTCGCGCGTCGCTGCGTATCCGTTCATGCAGCTGACCGTGTCCGACATCGACGGCCACGACCGACCGGGCACCGTGACGGAGCAGGCAGTCGGTGAAGCCTCCGGTCGAGGCACCGGCGTCGAACGCGTCCAGTCCCTCGACCGCGATGGCGAAGTGCGCGAGGGCGCCGTGCAGCTTCTCGCCCCCGCGGCTCACGTAGCGCGGTCCTTCGCCCAGCATCTCGATCGGCTCGCCGGGACCCACGAGGCGGGCTGGCTTCTCGGCAATCGTCCCGGAGACTCGGACCCGGCGTTCGGCAATGGAGCGGTGCGCCTGCTCGCGGCTCTCCACGAGGCGACGGCGGACGAGCTCAGCGTCGAGGCGGCGGCGCACCTGCTGATCTTACGGGCAGTCCCGCACTGAACACCGATGCCGTGACTGCCGTGACTGCTGCGGACTGCTGCGAGGTACCGCCGCAGGGAGGTTCCCACGGTCGCTCGCTAGGGTCGGCGAGGTGATTCCGCTGCGTGACGACAACCCGACCCGTCGTCGAGCGGTGGTGACATTCGCGCTTGTGCTGCTCAACGTCGCGGTCTTCGTCCTGCTCCAGCCGCACGGGGATACGAAGGCGGTCATCAAGCTGCCGACTGAACGCCACACCGAAATCGTGTCCTTCAGCCCCGAACAGGCGTTCCTGTTCGGCCGCGCCGCGATCCCGTGCGAACTGATCCGCCGTCGGCCGCTGCGCGACGTCGAGCTCCGAGCGCTGGCCCGGGGAAACAGCTCCGCCTGCGGCATCGGGGCCGAGGGTGCAGCCCGCAACCGCGTGTTCCCGGGCAAGAGCGTGTGGCTTGCGGCCCTCACCTCGATGTTCCTCCACGGGAGCTGGTGGCATCTCCTCGGCAACATGCTGTTCCTATGGATCTTCGGCGACAACATCGAGGACCGATTCGGGCGAGTCCCGTACCTCGGTTTCTACCTGCTCTCCGGCGTCGTGGCGACGTTGGCCCACACGCTTGCCGCGCCGTCATCCACAATCCCGCTTGTGGGCGCATCGGGTGCCATCGCCGGCGTGATGGGCGCGTACCTCGTGCTGTATCCCAAGGTACGCATCCGAACAATCATCTTCCTCGGCATCCCGCTGCCTCTGAAGATCCCCGCATGGGCGATGCTCACGTTCTGGTTCGTGTCGCAGTTCTTCGTGTCGCCGACCGAAGGTGTGGCATGGATGGCCCATGTCGGTGGGTTCGCGTTCGGTGCAATCATCGGCTTCTTCGTGCGGTCGCGTGCGAGGGAGCGCCTCGCCCCCGTGCCCCGCTGGAGCTGATCGAACAGACGCCGACGTGGGTCCGGTCGTGTTAGGCAAGCGCCGGTGACCTGGCTTCTGGACCTTGACGGTGTGGTGTGGCGCGGCGACACCCCGATCCCCGGCTCGATCGACGCCATCGCCCGACTGCGGGCGGCCGGCCGACGGGTGCTGTTCATGACCAACAACTCGTCGCTCACGGTGGCTGGATACGTTGAGAAGATGGCCGCTATGGGCCTCGAAACGCCGCCTGAGGATGTCTGCACCTCGGCGCAGGCAGCGGCCTTGCTCGTCGAGGCCGGAGAGACGGCGCTCGTCTGCGGTGGTCCCGGCGTGAACGAAGCACTCGAGGCACGCGGTGTCCGCTGCGTCCGTGACCCGGAGCCCGGGGTCACGGCCGTCGTGGTGGGTTGGCACCGCGACTTCGATTTCGCCCGACTCACCGCGGCCTTCGAGGCCGTGCGCGGCGGGGCTCGCCTGATCGGGACGAACGATGACCCGACCTACCCAATGGCAGGCGGGGGCGAGCTTCCCGGAGGCGGATCATTGGTCGCTGCCGTTGCATACGCCACCGGAGCATCCCCGACTTTCGGCGGCAAGCCGCACGAACCAGCTGCGCAACTCGTCTTCGCCCGTCTCGCCATGTCCACCGACCCCAGCGACACCGAGCGCGCCGGCCTGCTCATGGTGGGCGATCGGCCTTCGACCGACGGCGGGATGGCCACGACGCTTCGGTCCCGCTTCGGTCTCGTCCTGACCGGAGTGACGGCGTCCGCCGACCTCCCGGTAACGCCCACTCCGGACGTCGTCGCAGCGGATCTGCGAACGCTCGTCGACCACGAACTGCACTCCGGCCCACCATGAACGTTTGCGACAGCAGCCTCCGGACCGGCGCTGGTGGCCGTGCTAGGACGTTCGGGTGACCCAGTTCCGACCATTCGCCGCACTCCGCTACGCCCTCGCCGGGGCCCCTGCCGACTACACGACCGTTGTGGCCCCGCCCTACGACGTGCTCAGCAATGCTGATCGCGCTGCGCTCGAGGCACTCGACACCCGGAACAGCGTACGGCTTGACTTCCCTCACGGCGCCACCGACCCCGACGCCTATGACGGCGCACGCCGGCAGCTCCAGGCATGGCTGGCCGAGGGAACGCTCGCACGAGACAGCAGCGAGACCTTCACCGTGTACCGCATGACGGCCACCGACGACACGGGCCGTACCCGCGCGACCACGGGCGTGGTCGGCGGTCTCGGTCTCGAGCCGCCCGGGCAGGGCGATGTGCTCCCCCACGAGGAGACGACATCGAAGGACAAGGCCGACCGGCTCAACCTCATCCGGGCGACTCGGATCAACACGTCGCCCATCTGGGGGCTGTCGATGGCGTCGGGCCTTGGCGCCCGCTGTGCCACCATCGCCGACGCAACGGCACCAGCAGCGCACGCAGTCGACGTTGACGGCGTCCGGCACGAGGCCTGGATCGTGAGCGATCCGGCCCACATCGAAGCCCTGGCCACGATCGTGTCGTCGGCACCGGTGGTCATCGCCGACGGGCACCACCGCTTCGAGACTGCGCTCGCCTTCCAGGCCGAACGCCGGGCGGACGGCGACGGCCCCGGCGGACACGACGCCCTGATGGCACTCGTCGTCGAACTTGCCGAAGGTGAGCTGGAGGTGCGCGGCATCCACCGCATCATCACGCTTCCCTCTGGGCTCGATCCCGTCGGGTGGCTCGCAACCTGGTTCGAGGCGACGCGTGACGAACCGGTGGATGCATCCATCCGTTCTCGTATGGGCGAGGCCGGCTCCTTGGCGCTCGTGACGCCGCGGGGAACCTGGCTTCTGTGCCCCCGCGAGGGTGCGTTCGCCGACGGCATCGAGCTCGACTCGCAGCGCATTGCTGCGGCCCTGGCCGCGACTCCCGGGGCATCGGTCCGCTATCACCACGATGTGACCACCGTGGTGGCTGCGGCCCAGAAGGAATCCGACACGATCGGCGTCCTCCTGCGGCCGGCGACGGTGGCCCAGATCCGCGCCGTGGCCGAGGCCCGCACCCGCATGCCGGCCAAGACGACGTTCTTCTGGCCGAAGCCACGCACCGGCATGGTGTTCCGGCCTGTCGACTGACGCTGAACGGCCGTCCGCCGTCCGCCGTCCGCCGATCCGCTTCGGGCTGACCCTGACCGGATCCGGCGCGCCCGTCCATTCTTGTTTCTGCCACGCGCGGTCCGGCCCGACTGCGGCCGTTAAGCTGACGGACTTGCCGAACGGCCGCACAACGCGGTCAGCGCGATGCCCCGGAGGGCCCACATGACCGATATTGCAGGCTTGCTCGGCAACCAGGCAGACATGCTGCTCGGCCATACGTGCACGACGATCGACAAGTCGACCCTGCACCTGCCCGGACCGGATTCGATCGACCGCCTGTTCTCCGCCACCGACCGATCGATCCCAGTGCTGCGTAACCTCGCGGCGATGTTGCGCCACGGCCGCCTCGGCGGAACCGGCTACACCTCGATCCTGCCGGTCGACCAGGGCATCGAGCACTCGGGCGCAGCCAGCTTTGCCAAGAACATGACGATGTTCGACCCGAACTCGATCGTCGAGCTCGCACACGAGGGCGGTTGCTCGGCCGTGGCCTCCACGTTCGGGGTACTTGGTGCAGTTGCGCGCACCTGGGCCCACAAGATCCCGTTCATCGTGAAGATCAACCACAACGAGCTGCTGACCTACCCGAACCGTGCCGATGAGGTCCTCTTCGGGTCGGTCAAGCAGGCCGCCGAACTCGGCGCAGCCGGCATCGGGGCCACGATCTATTGGGGTTCGGCCGAGTCGACGCGCCAGCTCCAGGAGATCTCGGCCGCGTTCTACGAGGCGCATCAGCGAGGCATGTTCACCGTACTGTGGTGCTACGTGCGCAACGCCGCCTTCTCCGTCGGCGGGGTGAACTACGAGGTGTCGGCCGACCTGACCGGGCAGGCCAACCACCTTGGCGTGACGATCGGCGCAGACATCATCAAGCAGAAGCTTCCCGAGAACAACGGTGGCTACAACGCGCTGGCCAAGTACGGCAAGACGGACAAGCGTGTCTACGAGAAGCTGACGACGAGCCACCCGATCGACCTCACCCGCTGGCAGGTGGCCAACTGCTACATGGGGCGCATAGGTCTCATCAACTCCGGCGGTGCTTCGGCCGGGGACAGCGACATGGCGGAGGCGGTGCGCACCGCAGTGGTGAACAAACGGGCCGGCGGCATGGGCCTCATCGCCGGCCGCAAGGCATTCCAGCGACCGATGGCCGAAGGGATCGCGCTCCTCAACGCCATTCAGGACGTCTACCTCGACCAATCGATCACGGTCGCGTAACCCGCGGGCGTTCGACCTCGTCACGCGGTGAGTCGGTCGGCGGCCTGAGCCATCGCCTTGAGGATCGCAGCCTGTTGGCGTGTCCCGATCACGGTCTCGGCGACGATCTCCGTGCGGCTCTGCGTGGCGCCGCCCATCCGGAAGAACCGCTGGCGGATTCGCCCGAGCACGACCACAGCGCTGCCCTCGCGGAGCCCGCACGACGCCACGGTCCGCTCTGGCCAGGCCACGGGAACCAACTCGCTCGGACCATCGGGCACAAGCCGGACCCGCAGATCGAACGACAGGTGGACGATCCCGTCAGCGCCGACCCGCTCATGCGGGACTCGGGCGATCACGCCCCTGACGACGGCCAGATTCAGCCCGGAATGTTCTTGTGCCGGATCTCACTCCGTCGTCACCGTCGGCACAGCAGCACTCCTTTCTCGCCATCGCGAGCCTCCCTCGAATAGACCCTGCGACGAGTCGCCGCGGATGGGTACGCACATGGTCACGGCAGGTAGCCGTGTACCGAGAATCCGGGGGAAGGAGTGCGCCCGGCAAACTGCGCTGAGCGATGAGGAGGACGATAGGGCAGGGGTGTGACAGTTTGCCGGGCGCATGTAGCAGGGGGCCGAAGTGGGTCAGAGCAGCTCGTGCGACCGAAGGTCCAGCGCCGCGATGAGATGTCGGGTGGCCATGGTGAAGAACATCTGGTCGCCGCGGCCGGTCTGCTGGGTCAGCATCGAGGCTGCCACCGCCATCACCAGACCACCGAAGGCCAGCAGCCGGTAGGCCTGCCAGCAGGTGTCCCAGCCGTACGCCGGATCCACGGCCGAAATCGCTGCATGCCACCGGCGGACGAGACGCTCCTCCTCAGACCGCCGATCCTCGGTCCGCAGGCTTGCTCCGAGGAAGTAGGCAATGTCGCCGATTCCCGGGCCGATGGCGGGTGTCTGCCAGTCGACCGGCACCATCCACGGTTGCGGCGAAGCTCCGAACATCATGTTGTCGACTCGGAAGTCCCCATGCGTGAGGGTGAACGGACCGCTCCGGTCTTGCACCCATGAAGCGATCGATGCGCCGAAGCGCTCGCACGACGCAATCGCCTCCGGCCCGAGTCGCGTCGCATGACGTTCGAGGAACTGCGGCCAGGCCATCGTCCACAGCATCGCCAACTGGTCGGCCCGCTCGCCGTCGGCGGGAACGGACATCCACTCCGAGAGCCCGGCCAGGTCCGGATTGTCCCACCAGTAGGAGTGCAACGCCGCGGCCACGTCGATCACGATCTCAGCTTCCGCCACCGAACAGCCCCGTATCTGATCGCCGACCTCACCTGGCGCAAGGTCCTCGAGTAAGAGCACGAAGTCGCCGTTTTTCGGATCGAGCTCGGCCGCCCAGCACTTGGCCAGACGGATCGGGGTGGACGCCGCGACCTCGCGATAGAAGCGGACCTCGCGTTCATAGTTCCGCAAGCCAACGCCGGTGGCCCGACTGGTCGGATCTGGCGAGGGAAGTTTCGCTACCAGCGAGGAGGGGGCGACTACTCCGTCTGTCCACGTCAGCGACAGCCGAACGCTCTGCCCGATGAGTCCGGTACCGATCCGCTGGGCTGCGACCTCGGGGTCGACACCCGGGTCGACCCCTCCGGCTCGGAGCTGCTCACCGACCCAGGCCGGCGTGAGCTCGTCCGCCGTAGTCGGGATGGTCATTCGGCGGCTCCCAGGAGCGATAGTCGCCCGGACACATCGCCCAGCTGAGGGTCGGCCGCACGGACACGTTGGAACAGGTCGCGGGCGCGCGGCACGTCGCCGGCACGCTCATAGAGATCGGCCAAGGCGTACCAGAGGCGTACGTGATGCGCCTTCGGCCGCTTTGCGGACAGCGGACCACGCTCGAGTAGCCGGATCGCCTCTTGCAGCTTTCCTTGGTCACCGAGCGCACCGGCCATCACAATGCGCCCCTCCACGACCAGATCCGCGCTGGGCGACGAAGCAGCCAGCTCCTCCCACAACTCCTCGACCAGCGTGTAGTGGCGCAAGGCGCGGTGGCAGTCGGCCAACACGGGGTTCTGCTCGACCGAGCCCGTCAGTTCCGTGAAACGGCTGAGGTGTCGGATGGCCTCGGCCCACTTCTCCTGGCGGTAAAGGCTGAGGCCGATGAGCTCGCGGACGGCTGGTACATCCGGCGCCTCGTCGACGAGCGGTCGCAGGATCCGAAGCGCATCGCCGTAGCGCTCGCGCTCGAACGCCTTCGACGCCTCCATGAGGGACTGCTCGAGACGTGCACCACGACGAGCCCCGACGGCACTGTGCAGTTCGCGGGTGATCACCTCCGGCGCCTGACGACGACGACTCCGCCCGGTCCCGTCTCCAACCTCCTCGGATGGGCCGGCGTCAACCGGTACGAGCGGAACAGGCGCCGATGCCGGGGGTCGCTTCGGTCGAGGTGTCGGACGGGTTGCCGCCTCGGCCTCAGCGTCGCGTTCCCAACCGACCGCGCCCCATGGCTGACCAGGTGCGCGGGGAACAGCCGAGCGTCGATCGTCGTCTGCGACCCGATCCGGCGGCGGAGTCGGGCGCATCGGCCGTTCGTTTCGGCCCAGCGTCCGCTCCCCACGGGGTATCTCGTCACGACTCGAACGCGGCCCCCGACCTTCGCCGATTCGATCCGGCCGCTGCGGGCGGGGCCGTCCGGAGCTGGACCGATCCTGCGTGAGCGGACGACTCGGCCAAGCACTGTCACGGTGCGGACCAGTGCGATCGTCATCGGGACGGGGGGCCCGGCGGCCAGGACCTTCGCCGCTCGGCTGATCGCGGGCCGCCCCATCACGGTCCCGCCAGCCTCCTTCACGCGACACGCTGCGCTCGTCACGTCTACCGGAAGCTTCCCACCGACGCTCGCGATCCGGGCGTTCACCCGCCGGCCGTTCACCCGCTGTGGCCGGCCGACCGAAGCGACCCATCCCGAAGCGGTTGCCTACCCCGTCGTTGCGGGCCGGTGCAGCGGCGCGCCAAGCGGCGGAAGCCCGCCCGGTGCCCCTAACGCCGTCGCCTTCCCTTGCCCTCCCACGCCAGCCGCTGTCGCCGGCTGGGCGGGGCGGCGATCCTCGCCACCCGCCTCGATCGCCGGATGGCACCGCGGAACCGCCGGAACGGCGATCAGCGTCAATTCGACCCGGACGTCCGTCGTTGCGGCCTGGCGGACGTCCCCCCGGTTCGACGCCGAAGCGCCATGCCGACGCACCCTCGCTGCGGGGCGCACCCCGATACCCCGTGCGGTCGCGATCGCCCCAACTGACATCCCGGCGGGCCAGCTTCCTCGGGTTGCCCGGAACAGACGGTGTGCCACCCGAACGACCGCCCCCGTGCTGACCAACACCGCCATCGGCTCGAGGCCCTCGGGGGGACGGACGCTCGCCACCGCGAGCCGCAGGCGGGCGCCCACCGTCACGGCGAACCGGAGCATCTCCGCGCCCGGCCGGCCGGCCGGCCGACGGCCGAGCCTCCGCACCGGGTCTGGTCGTACTGTTCCTGGTTCCATCCGAAGCACGACGCGGGCCTGGAGCGCCGCTTCGCGGGTTCGGGGTCGAGGGTCGCCCGGGTCTGAGCTGGTCGTCGTCAGGCATAAGGCCGTCAACACTAGCGGTAGCCCGACCCTCGCCACGGCCGTGCGACGCCCCGGGAAGGAATAAGAAAAGGGCCCCGCGCCGTTCGGCTGCGGGGCCCCTCCTATCGAAATCCGGCGGCGACCTACTCTCCCAGGGGACTACTCCCCAAGTACCATCGGCGCAGGTGGGCTTAACTTCCGTGTTCGGAATGGGAACGGGTGTATCTCCACCGCTATGGCCACCGGAAACCTTGATCTCCGGCTGTGCACCCAGAGCTCCGCCGAAGCGAAACACCGGACGCACGCGTCCTTGAACTCTCTATAGCAAGCACGAGCAATGGTTGAAACCAAGCCCTCGGCCGATTAGTACCGGTCAGCTGAGTGGATCGCTCCACGTACACATCCGGCCTATCAACGTGGTCGTCTAGCCACGGGCCTTACCAGGTTGACCCTGTGGGAAATCTCATCTTGAGACGTGCTTCGCACTTAGATGCTTTCAGCGCTTATCACTCCCGCAAGTGGCAAACCAGCCGTGCCCTTGGCAGGACAACTGGCACACCAGAGTTGCGTCCATCCCGGTCCTCTCGTACTAGGGACAGCCTCTCTCAAATTTCCTCCGACTGCAGCGGATAGGGACCGAACTGTCTCACGACGTTCTAAACCCAGCTCGCGTACCGCTTTAATGGGCGAACAGCCCAACCCTTGGGACCTGCTTCAGCCCCAG
>JAYTFI010000573.1:0-1812 GCA_043734485.1 Acidimicrobiales bacterium
CGCTGCACCGCCTCGGCATGGCCGATCGCATCGCCGAGGTTCTCGACCCATTGCAGATGCTGCCCATGGTCGGGCAGGGCGCACTGGCCGTGGAGTGCCGTGACGACGACCCGGTGACAACTGCGCTGCTGGGGACGATCGATCATGCGACTACGCGGGTGCGAGTCACCGCCGAGCGGGCGTTCCTGGCCGAGCTCGGTTCGGGCTGCGACCTGCCGGTCGGTGCACTTGCCGTGGTCGAAGGTGACGTGGTGGCCATCGACGGTCTGGTCGCCGCGCTGGACGGTTCGGTCGTGCTGCGGGGCGGACGTCGTGGCCCGGCCACCGATGCAGTCGGAATCGGCCGGGCACTGGCCGCCGAGATCCTGGCCGCTGGCGGTGCGGAGCTGCTCCGTGGCCCGCGCTGAGGGTCCGCTCTCGGGGCGGCACATCGTCGTCACCCGGGCCGCGGATCAGGCCGGTCCACTTGTCACCAAGCTCAAGCTGCTCGGCGCCGAGGTGGTCGTGCTCCCGCTCATCGCGATCGCCCCGCCCGTCGACGGGGGTCTGGCCATGCGATCTGCGATCGATCATCTGAACACCTACGACTGGGTGGTGCTCACGTCGCCGAACGCGGCGGCGCGGTTCATCGACATTGCAGGAGAGGTCGCCTGGCCGAAGGTTGCCGCCATCGGGCCGGGCACCGCGGAGGTCTTGCGGGCCATCGGCCGTCGTGCGGATCTGATCCCGCAGCGCTCCATCGGCGAGGGCCTCGCCGATGCGTTCCCTCAAGCGCCCACAGCGGGCGGACGCCTGTTGCTTCCCGCCGCGGCCGCCGCGCGCGACGTCGTTCCTGACGGGCTGCGGGCGAAGGGCTGGACGGTCGACCGGGTCGAGGCTTACCGCACCGTGGCGGCGGCACCGACCGACGCTGCGCTCGCGGCGGCGGCCAACGCCGACGCGATTGCGTTCACGTCGGCCTCGACCGTGAACAGCTACCTCGCGCTCGACCCACCCCGCTCGGCCGATGCGATCGTGGTGACCATCGGTCCGGCCACCACGTCCGCCGCGCTGGCCGGCGGGCTGGCCGTCCACACCACGGCCGACCCGCATACGATCGACGGACTCATCGACGCCCTCGTGCTTGCCCTGGCCTGACGATGCGCGCGAAGTGAGGACCCACGGCGCGCGAAGTCCAGCGAAACGCCCGTGGAAATCGATTGCAGCTCCAAGTTCGCGCGCATCGCACGGCCAATCCGCGCGCAGCCGGCACCCTTAGGCCGCAGCCAATGCCGCCTTCACCGCCGCGGACACCCGACCGCCGTCGGCACCGCTGCCGACCTTCTCGCGGACGGCCTTCATGACCGTACCCATCGCGCCAGGCCCGGCCTGCCCCGCCGCCGCCGCCGTGGTGACGGCCGCGGCCACGATCGCGCCGAGGTCCTCATCGCTCATCTCGGCAGGGAGGTAGCGGGCGAGGATGGCGGCCTCGGAGCGCTCTTGTGCGGCGAGCTCGGCCCGCCCGGCATGCTCGTAGATGGTGGCGCTCTCGTTGCGCTTCTTCGTCTCTGCGCGGACGAGCGCGACGATCTTGTCAGCGCTCAGCTCGACGTGCTCCTTGCCTGCGACCTCGGCGTTCCCGACGGCCGCGAGCAGCATGCGCAGGGTGCCGGTGAGCGCGGCATCGCGCGCCTTCATGGCTGCGGTCAGGTCGTCACGGATGGACTGCTTCGAGAGCGGCATGTCGCAACCCTGCCAGACGCGTGGACGCGGCACCGGCGGTATTGCCGCATTCCGTGCGGATCGCAGAAGCGTACGGTTGGTACCGTGGCC
>JAYTFI010000574.1:0-2917 GCA_043734485.1 Acidimicrobiales bacterium
ACGCAGCGGGCCATCAGCTCACGGCCGCCCTTGCGCTCCAGTCGCTCGACGCTGGTGATGATCGGCGCGGGATCGACGACGAACAGGTGATCCGGCCACGGGATCACCGGCGCGACTGCGCCCTTGCGGGTGTTGCAGGCGCGATGGGCGAGACGTTCGCCCGCTGGACCTTTGCGTTTCACCTTGGCCTTGGTGATCACGCTGTCGATGCTCGGTCCGCGAGGATCGTTCACGGACATGGCCGCATCGACGGGTTCGTCGCAGAGCCAGCAGCGCCAGCCATCGGCCGCGCCGACCTCGTCGAGCTTGCTCATGCAACTCCTTGCGGATCGGTTGGCGGTGTCGACAGTCGCGCCGCTACTGGACGTTGGCAACGTTAGCGGTCCTCGGCGTTTGACCACCGGCGACCCCGTCTGGTTCAGTCGCGCCATGCACTCCGTGACGCGATGACCGATCAAGCAGCGTTCTTCAACCCCTTCGACGCCGCGGTCCGCGCCGACCCGTACCCGCACTACCGCGACCTCCGCGAGCGGATCCCGGTCCACCGCACGCCGTTCGGTTCGGTCGTCGTCACCCGCTACGACGACGTCGCCCGCACGCTGCGGGGTACCGGCTTCAGCCGGGACATCGAGGCCAACGCGACCGAGGGCGTGCGGGACAACCGGCGCAACCGGTCCGAGGCCAAGTCACTCCTCCAGCTCGACCCACCTGATCACACCCGGCTGCGACGCCTCGCGACCGCCCCATTCACCCCGAAAGCGATCGACCGTCTACGCCCGACCATCGCCGCGTTCGTGGATGCCGGGATCGACCGTCTGAGCGCCGACGGGGGCGGTGACCTGGTGGAGCTCGTCGCCTTCCCGGTTCCGTTCGCAGTGATCTCGGCCATGCTCGACATCCCCACCGAGCGGGCCGACGAGCTCCGCCACTGGTCGCTGACCCTCACCGCGGGCATCGAGCCGATGGCGACACCGGCCGAGCTGGAAGCCGCAGCCGTCGCGTCGGCCGCCATGCGCGAGTTCCTCGCCGGGGTCATAGCCCAGCGCCGACACAACCTCGGCGACGACATCCTGTCGGGCCTCATCAGTGCCGAGGAATCAGGTGACCGGCTCAGCACGGCCGAACTCGTGTCGCTCGTGCTTCTGCTCTACGTCGCAGGGCACGAGACGACGGTCAACCTGATCGGCAACAGCGCACTTGCGTTGGTGAACGACGACGAACAGGCGGCAGCCTGGCGAGCTGATCCTTCAATCGGCCCGGGCGCCGTCGACGAGCTCATGCGCCACCAGGGTCCCGTGCACATCACCGTGCGGGCCGCGACCGAAGCGACCTCGTTCCCCGACGCAAACGGCGAGCCTGTCGAGGTTGCCGCGGGAACCGTCGTCACGTGCCTGCTCGCATCGGCCGACCGCGACCCGGCGATGTTCGCCGACCCCGACCGGCTCGACCTCCGCCGCAAGGACGCGAACCGCCATCTCGGTTTCTCCGCGGGTGTGCACTACTGCCTCGGTGCATCGCTGGCGCGGGCCGAAGCGGAGGTGGCGCTGTCCCGGCTGTTCCAGCGCTTCGGCCGCGTTGAGCTGGGAGGCGATCCGGTCCGGAACGACCGGCTCACACTGCGAGGGCTGGCATCACTGCCGCTCACCGTCGGCTGATCGATCCCGCTGCTGGGTTCAGTGACGGGTTCTGCACCGCCGCGGTCCAGAAGGCGTCAAAGTTCGCGCAACGCAAATACTAGGTACGCGTATTACCCGGCCGAGGCTGGCGCGGCCGTATGCGAAGGTGATCGAGCAGGCCGGTGATCTCGAGCACCCTCTGGACAGCGCCGCTCATGCCCTCGATGAACAATTGGCCGCCCTGCGCCCGGAACCGGTTGGCTGCAGCCACGATGACGCGCAGCCCCGACGAGTCGAGGAACGTCACGTGGGTCGCGTCGAGCACGACGACGAGCGCGCCGTGGTCCATCAGCGCTCTCAGACGGACCGCAAGCACCTCGGCCGAATCGAAATCAATCTCGCCTGTGGCCACCAGTCGCAGAACACCGGATTCGAGGTGCTCGTCCGATTTCTCGCCTGTGACCAGATCCCCCATCGTGCTCGTCATCGTCATCCCCCGGCACTACCCGTTCAGCCGTCAGGCAAAACCTCAGCCTGGTCGGGAACACACCATGCGGAATGGACTTGCGGGATGGACTTGCGGGATGGAACAGATCGCGACCGGTTGCGTTAGACCACGGCGATGAGAATCGGAGCGATATTCCCTCAGACCGAGCTCGGCGCCGACGTGGGCGCGGTGCGTGCCTACGGCGAACGGGTAGCCGAGCTCGGCTTCACCCACATCGCCATCTACGACCACGTGCTCGGCGCCGACACGAGTGTGCACAAGGGTTGGCGTGGCCCGTACGAGCTGAAGACGACCTTCCACGAACCGTTCGTCGTGTTCGGCTTCCTGGCCGCCGTGGCCGACGTCGAGCTCGTCACCGAGGTGATCATCCTCCCGCAACGCCAGACCGCACTCGTGGCGAAGCAGGCCGCCGAGGTCGACCTTCTCACCAAAGGACGCTTCCGCCTCGGGGTCGGCGTCGGCTGGAACGCCGTCGAGTACGAGGCGCTCGGCAAGGACTTCGGCGACCGCGGCCGCCGCCTCGACGAGCAGGTGACGCTCATGCGCCGGCTGTGGAGCGAGGACAGCGTCACCCACGACGGAAGGTACGAGAAAGTGACCGGAGCAGGGCTCGCACCGCAGCCGATCCAGCGCCCGATACCGGTGTGGTTCGGCGGCAGCACGCCGGCCGCGTTCAAACGGGCGGGGCGCACCGGCGACGGCTGGTTCCCGATGATGCCGCCGGGAGCGCTGCTCGACGAGGCGAAGGCGGTCATCGAAACGGCGGCACGCGAGGCGGGACGAGACCCCGCCG
>JAYTFI010000575.1:0-3315 GCA_043734485.1 Acidimicrobiales bacterium
GTTGGGACGCGGAGCAGTTCCCGCGATCGGTCAAGACCGGGCGGACGAACGAGGAGCTCCGTCGCGAACTTCCGGAGTGGCGGCCGGGGGCAGGCCCGGATTGAGGTGCAGCTGCCGCAACGTCCGCGTGGCCTCCTCGACGGACTGCAGCGCATCGTCCACATCGAGTGCCTGACGGGCGTGGACGCCGACCGCATCCGCCCAGTCCTCCGTGGCGTGGCAGAAGCGGTCGGTCGACGCCTCGAGGCGCCGGACCCGTCCTTCGAGCGTCCGCACTGCGTCGCGCCGATGCTGGCCGGTGAGCGGTTCAAGCTCGGCCAGCGCGACATCGATGCGGCTGGCCTCGATGCCGAGGGCGTCGCCGATGTCGGCCAGGTTCACTGCGTCGGGGAACCCCTTGCGGATGCGCTGCGTCGTGACCACGCTGACGCGAGCCGTCATGCGAAGGCGCCGGTGCAGGCGAGCGCTCGCACTCGAGGTGACGAGCCAGCGAATCGGTGCGGGTGACGGTATCTGTGGCACCGGGCGCATCCGTCGGCGCAGCGTGCGCACCACTACGACAAGGCTGAGCCCGGTCGCGAAGACCGTCGCGGTGAGCATGATGGCGGCGAACTGCAGAAGCCTGATCACCGGCTAAGGGTACCGATGATCCGCGGCTACGGCTCCTTCGGGCAGATACCCCAAAGGAGGGCATCGGGTGCGGTGGCAGGATCGCGGGATGACTTCGACCGCGAACGCCGACTCGACAGATCGTCTGCTCGAGGATGCGGCCGCCCGGGCCCGCGCCTACGTCCGCTCGATCGATGCGCGCGCGGTTGCGCCGAGTGCCGAGGCGATGGCGGCCCTGGACCGCTTCATCGAACCCCTGCCCGACGGGCCGACCGACCCACAGGCCACGCTCCAGATGCTCGACGAGGTCGGTGGCCCGGCGACGATGGCCACCTCCGGACCCCGCTACTACGGGTTCGTGAACGGGGCGACCTTGCCGATCGCCCTCGCAACGTCGTGGATCACCGACGCCTGGGACCAGAACGCGGCGCTGCCGGTGATGTCACCGGTCGCGGCCCGCCTCCACGACGTCGCCCGCGACTGGCTGGTCGCACTGTTCGGCTTCCCGGACGGCACCGAGGCATCCTTCGTCACCGGCGCAACGATGGCCAACGCGTCGGCGTTCGCCGCGGCCCGCGACGGACAGCTGGAACGGATGGGCTGGGACGTGCAACGCAATGGCCTGTTCGGCGCACCGGAGCCGACCGTCGTCATCGGGGAGAAGGCGCACTCGACGATCGGGAAGGCCCTCGGACTCGTGGGTCTCGGACGTGAGCGCGTGATCCGGGTCCCCGCCGATTCGATGGGTCGTATGCGCGCAGATCGACTGCCGGACGTACCTCCCGCCGGAAGCCGGCTACGAGGCGATGCATCACACGCCACAGTCGTCGCAGCGGGCGCGCCAGGTCGAGGTATGGGCGGTGTTGCGGTCGCTCGGCCGAAGCGGTGTGGCCGACCTCGTGGCGTCGCGCTGTCGTCTGGCGCGAGCGATTGCGGAGGGTCTGGCCTCTGCCGGACTGGAAATCGTGAACGACGTGGTGCTGAACCAGGTGCTCGTCCGTGCGTCGAACGACGATGCGACTTCGCGTCTTATCGCCGAGGTGCAGTCCCATGGCACGTGCTAGTGCGGGCCCACGCTGTGGGACGGACGTGTCGCCATGGGCGTCTCGGTATCGGGGTGGTCAACGACTGACGAGGATGCGGCGCGCTGTGTCGAGGCGATCGTGCGGGCCCTCAGACGCCCATCGCGTGGAGGTCGATGACCACGTTGCGGATCAGCGAGGTCAGCGTCGGGTGCTCGTTCTCGAGCTCGATGGCGAAGAGCTCCAATCGGTCACCCAGGCCGTGGAACGAGTCCTCATCGAGCGCGGTTTGCACCTCGGCGTGCGCTGCCGCGGCCGGGGGAGCGTCGTCGTGCCGGAGGTGCAGCTGCGTGGCGAGGTCTTCGAGCCGCTGACGAACGGTGGAGGTCATGCGACCACGCTAGCGACGCCTTCAGGTGGTGATGATCGTGCCGTGCCGGATGGTGATCGAACGGGTCGCCATCGCCTCGATGTCGTCAGGATCGTGCGAGACGAGGATGGTGGCGCCGGGGAAGTCATGGAGTCGTGCCGCGAGGTTGGCGCGGATACGAGCCCGGGACGCGGCGTCGATGGCCGCGAGCGGCTCGTCGAGCAGGAGCACGTCGGGGTTGGTGACAAGGGCTCGGGCCAGTGCAACGCGTTGCGCCTGTCCGCCGGAGAGCGTCGCAGGCCGATGGTCGGCATGGTCAGCGAGGTCGAGGCGGGCCAATCGTTCGAGTGCGAGGCGACGCGCCTCGGCCCGTCGCGTCCCTGCGGCCCGAAGCCCGAAGGCGACGTTGTCGAGCGCCGACAGATGGGGGAACAGCCTGTAGTCCTGGAACACGACTCCCACGCGGCGTCGTTGTGGGGCGAGCAGCACGTCGGCGTCGGGATCGTCGACCACGACACCGTTCATGGTGATGCGTCCGCCATCGAGCGGGCGAAGGCCGGCGATGGCGCGCAGGATCGTCGTCTTCCCGGCGCCGTTCGGGCCGACGAGACCGATGACCTCTCCCCTGAGGGCCTCGATGGTGACGTCGACCGTCAATGTCGGGTAGCGCACGACGATCTCGGCGCGTAGGAGTGGCGAGGCAGCGGCCTCGGCGTAGGTCACGTTCAGAATCGCGCCGTGAGACGGTGCCGGAGCGACACGAGGATGGTCAGCGAGACGACCAGGAGCAGAAGGCTGAGGATGATGGCCGCTTCGGGATTGGTCTCGAAGGCCTGGTACACCGCCAGAGGGACGGTTTGCGTGGTGCCCGGCAGGTTGCCCGCGAAGGTGATGGTGGCACCGAACTCCCCGAGGGCGCGCGCCCAGCAGAGGACCGCCGATGCGAACAGTGCCGGGCGCAGCATCGGCAGGGTGACACGCGTGAGGATGTACCACCTCGAGGCGCCGAGCGTCGCCGCGGCTTCTTCTGCGCGCTGATCATCTCCGGCGAACGCGCCTTCCATCGAGAGCACCAGGAACGGCATTGAAACGAACGTCTCGGCCAGGATTGCGCCCGGAGTGGTGAACGGGAGGCGGAGCCCGAACCAGTCGAAGAGGTGCCGTCCGATCACACCGTTGCGGCCGAACGCGAGCAGCAGCGCTAGCCCGCCGACCACGGGAGGAAGCACGACCGGCAACGTGGTGATGGCCCGCAGAAGCGACCGACCGGGGAAGTCGAGCCGTGCCTGGACCCAGGCCAGGGGGACACCGAGC
>JAYTFI010000576.1:0-2085 GCA_043734485.1 Acidimicrobiales bacterium
GAATACCGTGATCGAAGCGACGCAGGCCAACGGCTCGATCAGCCGCTTCGACCGTGCGACGGGCGGCTTCCTCGCCTTCAACCGCGACCTCACCATCCGAACGTTCTTCCGGCCCAACGACGGCGAGGCCTACTTCCGCCGCGCAGCCGGCAGATCGCACTGAGTAAATCTGCGGCGGGCCCCGGTTTGACCCGCCGCGAGAATCTGATCCGACCGACCCGCGGAGTGACCGGCGCAAGGGCCGCTACTCCACCAGCCGCAGCCCGGTCGGTGCGATCGACGCCTCCGCGTGTGGAAGTTCCACCACGAACTCGGTGCGATGACCGGGGAAGATGAACTCGCTGAGGAGCACGGCCCGGCCGTCGATGTCGTGGGTGACCCGCTCGCAGCGCAACGCCGGCGAGCCGACCGGCACCTCAAGCAACAACGCGTCGGACTCCGCCATCGCGGTCGCACCGATGGTCTGCGTTGCCCCGCCGAGCGTCACCGGCAGGTTCTCGTAGAACGACGAACGCTCGACCAGGGTCCGCGACAGTTCACCGGCAAGGTCATCGGGAACCCACACCGTGACCCGGGCGAAGGGCGCGCCGTCGGCCAGGTTGATGCGCCGGACCTGCAGGACCGTCTTGGTCGAGAGCACGGCCGCGACGTGCCGGGGAGCGGTGACGAAGCCGAACTCGATGATGCGCCGCTCGGCGTTCACCCCGCCCTCGGCCAACTGTCCCTCCAACGTGCCGAGCCGCCCGAGCGTCTGGCGTAGCGGGTCGGCGGCCACGAACCAGCCGAAGCCCTGCCGGGAGTCGACCAGGCCCTGGTCGCGCAACGCCTCCAGCGACTTGCGGACCGTGACCCGGCTCGCGCCGTACTGCTTCGACAACTCGGACTCGCTCGGCAGCAGTCGCCCGGCGCGGAACTCGTCGTCGCCGATGCGCGCCCGCAGGGCATCAGCGATCGCCAAGTAGCGCACGTCACGGGTGCCGGCCATGCGACGGAACCCTACCGCGGATCTCCCAACTTGTCTTGCACTTGTCTACTGCGCAATACTGCTCCACGATGAAACGAACGCTCGCGAAGCCGCTACCGCTCGCGAACCTGCACCGGAGGAGCCGCTGAACATGTCCAAGGTCGCCGCCAACACCCCCCTCGAACTCATCGAGAGCGTCTACGCCAAGCTCGCTACGAACGTCGAGACCGGCCGCCGGCGGCTTGGTCGACCGATGACCCTTGCCGAGAAGATCCTGTTCGGCCACATGCAGAGCGCCGAGACTGATGGTTTCGAGCGCGGCAAGACCTACGGCGACTTCTTCCCTGACCGGGTAGCCATGCAGGACGCCACGGCGCAAATGGCACTCCTCCAGTTCATGACAGCCGGACTGCCACAAGTTGCCGTACCTGCAACGGTCCACTGCGACCACCTCATCGAGGCCCGCCTCGGCGCTGACACCGACCTCGCCGTCGCCAACGACGTGAACGCCGAGGTCTACGCGTTTCTCAGCAGCGTGTCGGCGAAGTACGGCGTCGGCTTCTGGAAGCCCGGTTCGGGCATCATCCACCAGGTCGTCTACGAGCAGTACGCGTTCCCCGGCGGCATGATGATCGGGACCGACAGTCACACGCCCAACGCGGGCGGGCTCGGCATGATCGCCATCGGGGTGGGTGGCGCGGATGCGGTCGACGTGATGGTCGGCCTTCCGTTCGGCGTGCGCTACCCGAAGCTCATCGGCGTGAAGCTCACCGGCAGCCTCAGCGGCTGGACATCAGCAAAGGACGTGATCCTGCGGGTTGCCGACATCCTCACCGTCGAGGGCGGCACGGGTGCCATCGTCGAGTACTTCGGCCCCGGCGTCGCCGCCATCAGTGCCACCGGCCGAGCCACCATCTGCAACATGGGTGCCGAGATCGGAGCCACCTGCTCGCTGTTCGGCCACGACGACGAGACCTCGCTCTATCTGAAGGCCACGGGCCGCGAGAGCATCGCCGACCTTGCCGATAAGCACGCAGATCATCTGCGCGCAGATGATGATGTGCTGGCCAACCCGGAGAAGTACTTCGACCGCGTCGTCGAGATCGACCTCGACACGCTCG
>JAYTFI010000577.1:0-1886 GCA_043734485.1 Acidimicrobiales bacterium
CGTGTGACCGTGTCGCCGTCGAGGGTGACACCGCAGACAGCGCCGCAGAGCGCGAAGTCCCCATGGCGGCGGGCGACCTCCTCCACCGCGAAGCCGCTCGCACCGTCCCACACCGGGAACCTGATGGCAGTGAGGATCTCGCTCTCGTCGAGGCTGGTCTGCCACGTCGACTCGAAGAAGTCGTCGGCTGCGATCTCGCGGCGACCCCCTGGGCCGGCTGCCTCGATGGTTGCGTCGAGCGCAAGCGCGACTGCGGGCAGCTCGGACGCCGGGTCGGCATGGGCGATCGAGCCGCCAACGGTGCCGCGGTTGCGGATCTGGAAGTGCCCGACGTGGGGCAGAGCCTTGGCCAACAGTGGCGCGCCGGCAACGACGGTGGCATCGTGTTCGGCCGCCGATTGGCGAACGAGAGCGCCGATCCGCACCTGGCCGTTCGACCGCTCGATGCGGTCGAGCCCGGCAACCGCGTTGAGGTCGATGATGTGGTCGAACGACGCGAGTCGCAGTGACATCAGGGGCACCAGGCTCTGCCCGCCGGCGAGCACCTTGGCATCGTCGCGATGCTCGGCCAGCAGGCCGACGGCTTCGCTCACATCCGTCGGTGCGTGGTAGCGGAACTTGCTGGGTTTCACAGCCCTGTCCTTTCGGGATGGCAGCACGCCACCGGCTGCCCGATCAAATCGTAACCTATTTCCTCGGCGTCAGAGCGAGGGGAGATGGCGGGTCGCCAGCACGCCCATCGCCGGGCCGACGAGTTGGGTACGGCGCATGGCCTGGCCTGCGGCATAGGCGAGCAGATCGACGGCGGCGACCTTTCTCGCACGAACACCCTCCAGCAGTTCGGCGGCGCCGTCTGCGACCGTGGTCGGACGGTGACCGAGGAGGGCTTCCAGATCGTCGAGTTCGGCGACGGTGTGGGTGCCGCGTGCGCGATCGACCTCGCGGAGGTACTTCACGACGCGCGCCAAACCTTTCAGGAGCCGAGCGGCGTACGGATCGGTCAGGTCCGGCCCGATCCGGTTGCGCATCTGATGGAGTGCCGCGTTGAACAGTCGTGTGTCGTCGGTGTCGGCCAGCCCGGGCAGCTCGACCGGGGGCAGACTCGTCCCCATCGCGGCGGCCAGGGCCTCGACCGTGAGCCGACGGTGCAGTGTCCCGTAGATCAGGCGGTTGCCGTGCTCGGCGTCGAGGTCGGCCTCGCCTCCCGTTCGTTCCGTTCCGAGCACGGCGATGCGGAGTTCGGCGAACAGGGCGTGGTAGCGGATGCGGTCACGATTGGGTTCGACACCGGCCGCCTCGGCGTAACGGGCCAGGAATTGCTCGAAGTCGGGCACCGGTTCCTGGGCGTTGCGGGTGCCGACCCAGGCAAGGTCTTCCATCGGGTCGCCGAGGTGGGCGAGTTCGAAGTCGAGCAGGGCCGTCACGCGCTGCCCATCGTGGAGGAAGTTGCCCGGGCCGGTGTCACCCTGCACGAGCGACGGCCTGGTGTTGCCGGTGGCGGGCACGTGGTCGCGCAGCCAGATGAAGCACGCGGTCAGGGTCGGATCGGGCACGCCGGTTGCGTCGAGGCGCGACTCCCAGATGTCGAGCTCGCGTCGGACGGCGTTCTCGATGGTGGTCACCGGCCCGAGACCGGCCAGATCGAGGTCGGCCGGATCGGCTGCGTGGAGCCGGGCGAGCCATGGCGCGAAGTCATCGATGATCCGCGTTTGCACCGCTGGGTCGAGTCGGGCAAAGGCTGCGTCGCCGTCGACGCGCTCGAGCAGAACGGCCTCGAGTTCGGGGTGGACGCCCAATACGGCGGGACTCGGCACCCCGGTCGAGTGCACGGCGCGATAAATGTCGGCTTCACGGCGCAGCGTGTAGTGCTCGTGGACGCTCGGCGG